>JAYVEP010000260.1:0-54296 GCA_043749225.1 Acidobacteriaceae bacterium | reverse complement strand
CCGGCCACAACCGACGTTCTCCAATCGCCAAGAAAAACAACGAGAATGATGGAAGCCAGAATCAGTCCCAGAAAAATGGCGTCGCGCACGCTGCTGATCGAATCTCCCACGATGATGGATTGGTCGTAGAACGGAGTAATCACCACACCCGGAGGCAGAGATTTGCGGATGCGTTCCACTTCCGTGTGAACCTCGGACGCGACTTGCATGGTATTGCTTTCAGGCTGCCGATTGATGTTCAGCAGCACGGCGGGCTTTCCGTTCGCGGTGACGATGGTGTAAACCGGTTTTACTCCCGGAGCAACGGCCGCAACGTCGCCCACCCGAACAGGAATCCCCGTGGCCGTCGTCTTGATCACGGTGGCTGCAATTTCTTCGGGGGTATGCACTTGCCCGTTAATTAGCCCGAGCACCAGTTGGTGATTGCGCTCCAGCAATCCGGGCGAATCAATCAAATTGGTGCGCCGTACGGCTTCCAGAATGTCTGGAACGGTCACGCTGGCTGTCAGCAACTTCGTGGGATCGGGCGTCACATGGAATTCCGGCTCCTCTCCGCCCTGCACGATTACCGTTGAAACTCCGTCCAAGCGGTTCAGGCGCGGCTTGATTTCATAAGTTGCCAGTTCCCATAGTTTCGTTTGTGGAACGTTTTGCGAAGTCAGGCTATAGCCCATGATCGGGAAGCTGGCAAACGTCAAACGATGTGCTTCGACTTGGGCAGTTGGGGGAAGCGACGCCTGCGCGCGAGCCAGCGCGGCGTTCACGTACTGCAAGGTCTGGAACATGTCAACGTCCCAGCTGAAGAAGAGGTCGATCTCCGCCGAGCCGCGACTCGTGATCGACTTCACTTCCTGGAGGCCCGGAACGCTGTTGACCGCCTCTTCCAAGGGCCGCGTGACCACAACGCGCATCTGGTCGATGGGCATCACGCCGTTATCGACAGCAATCAGGATGCGCGGAAAATTTGTAGCTGGGAAGACGGAAACGGGGATGGTCGACGCCAGGTACCCGCCCAGCAGGCCGAGTACAACGATCAGGAAAATCACCGACCGCGAGTGTCGCGCCAGCCAATACGAAGAATGCGAAATTTTCCCTTCAGGATGCCCACTCTTCTCACTGGCCATGTTTTCCGCTTCTCTCCCTGGAGGCTAGGGTAAAACCCCGTCCATGAAGAATAGCTGAAAGCTGGGGGTTGGACCCACGATCTAGGTCTAGCCAGCGGTAATGTTGGCCAAGGCACAGGCTAGGCCGGCCGAATCCGGGGCGGGCGTGGCCCCGGCATGCCGGGCGACCCAGGCACCCATGCGGTTGGCAGAATCATTCATGGCTTCCAGCGAGCAGCCGCGCAAGTAGTGGTGAACTAGGCCGGCAGTAAAGGCGTCGCCAGCACCTACCGT
Source organism: Acidobacteriaceae bacterium (assembly GCA_043749225.1). Lineage (GTDB taxonomy): Bacteria > Acidobacteriota > Terriglobia > Terriglobales > Acidobacteriaceae > JANXUC01. The sequence goes on along the minus strand of JAYVEP010000260.1, from coordinate 52,899 downwards.
ATCGACCACCTGGATGCGGAAGCCGCGGTGTTCGCAGGTTTCCTCAGCAGTAACCAGCAGGCTACCGCGATCGCCTCGGGTAACGCACACTAGCTTCAATCCAAACAGGCTGACCAATCGGCGGGCGGAGGAAGGCTCATCCACATGGCCTAGATCAAGCAACTGCATGATCTGCGGCAGTTCGTCGTGATTCAGTTTCAGGATTTGCGCCAGCTTTGCTGATTCGCAGAGTATTTGCGGCGAATAAAAAGCTTGCCTTAAATTCACGTCGAAGATGCGCACGGCGCCGGGAGGAGTATGCAGCAAAAACTGACGAATGGTTTGGTGACTCTGCGGCGAACGCTGCGCCAGCGATCCAAAACAAACTGCGTCAGTCTCCTGGGCCAGCTCTTGCCACTGCGGGGTCCATTCCAGAAAATCCCAGGCCACGGACGAAGCGATCTCAAATTTTGGCTGGCCCGCACCGTGAACTTCCACCTTGACGGTGCCCGTAGGATGCTTCGAATCCTGTTGGACGAACTGCGCGGACAGCCCGAGGCTGGACAACTGCCTTGTCGCCTCGCGCCCCAAAGCGTCCGAACCCACGCGGCTCGCTACGGTTCCCTCATCGCCGAGCAAGCTGGTGATGTAGGCAAAATTTGCTGGCGCGCCGCCCAGGTGCTTCCCGTCGGGCAACAAGTCCCACAGAATTTCTCCTATGCCGACGACTTTGTATTTTTCTTTTTTCATGGTGGACCGGAATTTTCGATTTAAGGATGCGCTTCCTGTTTAGATTGCAGTTCTTCCGCGAGTTTCAGTTCGCGTTCGGCGTCGTCTTTCTGGCCCAAATCTCGGTAGGCTTGGCCCAGCAAGTGATGGGGCATCGGATTGTTAGGGTCCATCGTCACCGCGCGCTGCAAAGCCCTCGCGGCCAGCACGGGCTCGCCTTTCTTCTGTAAAACTTTGCCCATCAGGATATACGGCCCGGTGGACGTGGCGTCCAGCCAAATGGAGCGCTGTAAAAGGCGTTCGGCGTCGTCGAATTTCTGGACGCGCGAGTAGGCGTCGGCCAACTTGTAGAGCGTCGCGGCGTGCGCGGGATTGATCGCTAGTTCTTTTTGAAATTCCGCAATGGCTTCGTCAATGCGCGACTTGTAAAGATAAAGCTCACCTAGCAGGAAATGCGCCAGCGGGAGTTTGGGATCGAGGGCCGCAGCTTTCAGCGCATACTCTTCGGCGACGGGATCGAATTCCTGGCGCATCAACATGCGCGCGGTAAACAGATAGCTGGCAGCGGAATTTTGCGGCACGTCGAACATGCGCGCAAAGGCGCCGCGGGCATGATCGTAGTCTTTGGATTGGATATAGCACACGCCAAGAATGTAAGCGGCGTCGATGTTGGCACGTGGAAACCAGCCTTGCACTTTTTCGAGGAGCGGGATCGCGTCAGCGGGATGGCCGGAAAGATAGTACGACAACCCCAGCAACTGTGTTGCTTCCTTGTCGCCCGAGTCCTCGTCCAGAGCCTTCTTTAGGTAGGCGGTAGCTTGAGCGTAGTCGCCTTTCTTGTAGTAGGCCGCGCCAAGTTCGTGGGAAAGGCCTTGGGGATTGGGGGGCTTGCTTTGCAGCTCACGCAGAGCCGCTATCGCTTCGTCGTGCTTACCTTCCTGGGAGAGACGGCGAGCTGGCGCAAATACGGAATCGGATTCGACGGCTGCGCTGTCTCCAGCTTGCCGGAGCGGAGTTGCCCAGCTCTCAATGGCGGCTACTGACCAGCAACATGTGAGCAATACAAGCCAACGCAAGCAGGGCGGCATCATCGGTCACCTCCGGCTTGTCGCAGTTGTTCTAAATTTTCACGGGCCAGACTGTGTTCCGGGTTGATCTCCAGCGCGCGCTCGAAGTGCAGCTTAGCCTCAGTCGTCTTGCCGAGTCCCGCTAAGGCGCTGCCCAGGTTGGCGTGCGCGTCGGCATCTTGCGGATTAATGCGGACGGCGTTTTGGAACTGCTCGGCGGCGCCCGCAAAATCGTTTTCTCCCGCGAGCGCAATGCCCAGGTTGTACCGTGCGTCGAAATAGTCCGGCTTCGCCTTCAACGCAGTTTGAAAATGGCGCATGGCCTCATCGCGATTCCCCGCCAGCAGCAGTACCTCCCCCAGCGCGTTGTTCGCCGTGGCGTCATCGGGCTGAATGGCTACGGCCTCTTCATATTCGTGCGTGGCTTCCTGCATCCGATCGCGTGCTTGCAGCATGGCCGCTAAATTGTAGTGTGCCTCGAAATCGTTGGGATTCTTCTCAACGTTGTGCCGGGCCAGCGCTTCCTGCAGCACCATGCGTGGATCGTGCGGCGCGACGGCGTCCGTCCGCGGCAGAACCTGCAGCCAGAGGTGGGCCATTTCATCGCTCGAGCGGTTGCCGCCTCTCACGCGCACAGGCGGGTGGCTGGGATTCGCATAGTTGCCGTCAGAATTGTCGTAGCTGTAGCGCATAGAGACCATCGTCCCCGCGGGCAGCGGCACCGGCTCGGCATAACGATAGACGGATTGCCAGTTCAGGTCCCAGCGCGGGATGTGAATCAACGTTTTCGTGGAACCGTCGGGAAGCGTGGCCTGCGCCAGCATGTCCTTCCCCAGGTAGTGCGCGTGCGGGTAGATGGCCAGCAGGAAGACATCCACAGGCAGCCGGAAATCGTCGCTTACATGAAAAGCTTGTTCTCCAGGCGGAATGTCCAGCCTGGCGTCGTTCTCCAACTGGATCAGCATCGGAAACAGAGTGGCCGGTTTGTCGGCAAAGTAAATTCCGATGCTGGGTTGGATGGTTTCGGCCTTTCCCGAGGGCAGCAGGTGCGTGTTGAGCACAAGGTCGGTTCCAGGGTCTAGGCGTACCGGCATTCCGGCGGGCTCTTCGGAGGGCACCGTACCCGGTTTCCAGAACAAGAAGTGACTGTCGGGATCAAAGAACTGAGACTCGATTCGGATTTCCATGCCTCCAAAACCAGCTCCCGGCGCGGCTTCCCGGCTGCGCGCCGAGTGCGCCCGGTCCACCAGAATGTTGGCGTGATGGACGAGGGTCTTATCGCCGGGACGGATTTCGACGGCTCTCGCCCAGCGGGTCGCGGCGATGGGCAGGCGGAAGATGAAATTCCAGTAGAGGTCAACTCCGCTGGCTGGAAGTTGGAGAGGCTTCTCTGCCTGCAGAACCAGGTCGGGCGGCCCGAGCTGCCAACCCGTTGCGAATTTCGGACGCGCTGGCAGATTGGCGGCACTCCCTTCCGCCTCTCCTTGCTCCACCCACGCGCGAAGTAGCTCGATGTCGCGGTCGGGGAGGCGAAGATCGTCGGCGAATCCCGCCTCTTGCGGCTCCGGCAGCCAGGGCGGCATCAGCCTCTTTTGCGTGACGGCGACAATTTGGCGGGCATGCGCCTTCACATCGCTATAGGTGAGCAACGGGAATGGCCCGGCTTCACCCGGATGGTGGCAGCGCGCGCAGGAGCGGTAGACAATAGGCGCAATGTCGTGATTGAACGTCAACGCGGCGTCCTGTGCCACTGCCGCACCGGCGGCAAGCGCCATCGCCAATCCGAGCATCACTCCTCCGCAACGCGCGTATTTCAACGGGAACCAGAGCTTCTTGGGAGATCCGAGATATAGCATCCCACGGCATCGGTCTCCCGTGCCAACAGCGGCGAACCGTGGATCGCGGACTGTAGGGCGGAATCGAGTTCGTGCGTCGTAGCCTGGGGACGGGCGCGGGCGATGTCTTCGTAGAGGTTGTCGATACGTCCGTGATACACCAATCCGCCCCGGGCATCGAATACCGCCGCCTCCGGGGTTACCCGAGCATGCCCCAGCTTGACCAGAAAGTGGTCCGGGTCGCGCAACGCGGGCAGGGTGTAAGCGAAGTCATGCATATACTTGCGAATTTCAGTGGGAGACTCGGCTTTGTCCGGAAAGACCAGGAAAAACTGCGCGTCGCTGCGGTACCGTGCGCTCAACTGTTGAATCGTCGGAGCGTAGCGGCTGGAGATTGGGCAGTCCTTGCGTACGAAGATCAGGACGATGCTCTTTCCCTTCGAAGCCATCAGAGGGTTCAGAGGTTTGCCGCTGAGGTCGAAAGCGGTTGGCTGCCCTTGAGCGGAGGACAGCGTTGTTAACAGCGCGACGAAGAACAGTCCCAGGAAGGAGCGGGTACAGCCAAGCCGAGATAAGAAATCGCGCATGGGCGTGTTTCCGCAGGTCGCGGGATAAAAACCGAGGGAGCCACGCGTGGCTCCCTCGGTTTGGTTAGTTGTCGTTGATCGGCGTTAGAAGTTCAAACGTATGCCGAGTTGGAATTCGCGCATCCTGCTGTCGCCTTGCAAGCTATTGATGACGCCAGCCCCGCCGCAATCGATACAATTGTTGCCCGGCAGGTTGTACACCGGATGGTTGAATACGTTGAAGAACTGCGCCTGGAATTGCGCCTTGACAGTCTCCGTGAACGAGAAGTTCTTGAAGATGGCCATGTCGGACATGAACTCTCCCGGCCCTGTGAAGCTGTTGCGCTTCACGTTGCCAAAAGTTGCGATCGCCGGCCGGACGAACGGTCCGCTTGTGTCGCCGTTGTTCGCCAGAGCGGCTACAGGAGTAAAGTACCTCACCGAACGCGCGACAGGGTCAAACTTGCCAGCACTCTGGTGGAAAGATCCTTTTATGCTGGGTCGGCAAGGACCAGTGTCTCTGTCGTTATTGCACTCGTTATAGCTGGGTGTAAACGGCAGACCACTGGCTATCGTGAACGTTGTATTCCACTGCCAACCGCCGATGAGCATGTCAGCTCCGCGCCCGACGTGACTGGCGAAGTGCTTACCGCGGCCGAAGGGCAGTTCGTATAGCGAGGTGAGAACCAACTCGCTATCGCGATTGTAGTCCTGGCGACCATAGTTCACTTTCTGGTCGATGTTGTAGCCGCCATCGTTATCGTAGGCTCTGGAGTAGGTATAGTGCGCCAACATGGTGAGGCCTCCTCCAGTACGCTGATTGAACTTGATTTGCAGCGCCTTGTAAGAGTTCGTCCCATCGTTGCCAGCGTAGCCGAGCCCGTTGCCGGAGCAGCAGACAACATTGGTAATCGTGCCAGTCGCGTCTGTGTAAGGAGTCGTGAAGGCGGTGTTGTAGGGTGCGCGCTCGTTATAGGTATAGTTCTGACCTGTCGCGGGATTAATGGTTCCAAAACCAACCACCGTTGCTTGATTAATGTTGTAGGTTGGGCCGTTCCCTTTAAAAGTGTTGCTACCGTGATTGGCTACGTAACCCACTTCCAGGCTGGCGTTCTTGGTGAGCTGTCGTTGCACCGTTATGTTCCAGGCATCGACAGTCGGCGCCACCACGTGATCGGGACGAATATGCGGCGAAACGTCGTTATTAGGCCCATAGAGTGGAAGAATGCCGCTCGCTGGGATGATGGGGAACGCATTGGGAGTCGGTCCGCAGAGGGTTTGGTTGTAGGGTGCGGGCAAACACTGTCCGGTGAAATTGAACGCTGGTGTCTTGTCATCGTTCGTTGGGGAATGGAGCCGCTGATTCGCGAGAACGGGCAGATTCTGCGTAACGGTATGCCCGAACAGCGAACCGAACACTCCGATGTCGTAGCTGCGTCCGTATCCCATGCGAACTACCGTCTTCTGGTCGGCTTGATAAGCGACGCCAAGACGTGGCGCGAAGAGCTTATGGTTACCAGCCGTATTTCCGTTCGAGCTGATGTTGCCATATCCGGATACGCGCAGAACGCCTTCGGGGAGAACTGCAAATCCGCCTGCTCCCTTGCCGCTGACCGATTCGGGCGTATAAATTTCCCACCGCAAGCCGTAGTTCAATGTCAGCTTGTGGGTAGCACGCCAGGTATCCTGGCCATAGAAGAAGTAGCGGTTTTGCGTTTCCACGTCGCTGGCTTCCCCCGCCGAACCAACATACCGGTTCAAGCTGGTTACCTCCCCAAAAAGGAATGTGGCGATATCTAAGCCACCGGTGTTGTTGTCTGAAGTGCCAGCATGGTTGAACCTCAGGATGCCGGTACGGTTCGCGTCGGAAGGCACACGCAAGTTGGTCGCGTGACGCAAATCACCGCCAAACTTCAATTGGTGATTCCCGAAGAGTTTGGTCAGGTTGGTAGCGTACTGGTAGCCCTGCTCCTTCTCGATCAAGGGGCAGTTGCACCGGCTGACATCCAGACCTTGGCCAAGGCCGCTAGACCCGCCGCCATTGGTGCTTTGGCCGATCGTCTGGTCGAAAAGAAGGTGCGGTAGACCAGCCGTGGTCGGATCGGAAGTGTTTAACCCGACCAGTCCGAGAGCGGATGCTGCATTCGTACCCGTCGCAAACTTCGTAGAGTGCGGATTGTAGCGGAAGTATCCAAAACGGAAGTCCATCAGCAATGAGCTGGTGAACGTGTAATTAAAGCCCGATGCCAGACTGTAATTGTTGATTAACGACTGGCCAGCCAGACCGATGGGTCCAAGGCCGGGGCCTCCAATCTGGTTGCCAAAAACCGGCGCGCCGGAGAGCTTGTAGTTGGAGTGAGTGTAGCGACCAAAAAGCTGCAACTTCGGACTCGCAAAGTAGTCTACACGCCCAGTGTATTGATAATCGTTGAAGGTACCAGCACCGCTGGCGGAATAGTTGTTCACCGTGCCGTTATTGATTCCGGGAGCGTTTGGCGCGGGCAACAAGGACAGGATTTTTTCGGCTGCACCAGCTGGGTCGTAAGTCTGCAGGACGCTGAACGGGATCTTGTTGCCAGCGTAGGCCGTCCGCGAACCCTGTGCCTGGTAGGGGTTAAACACCTGGCCAGCGCCGCCGCCCAAACCCGCCGCGAGATATTCGCTCAGATCGCAAACGTCGGTCGGCAATGGACTCGCCTTCAGACATGTGGAGCGCACTAAGGCGGTGGGAACGCTAACGAGCAAATTAGTTCCTGACTGACGTCGCGTCGCTTCATAGTTGGCGAAGAAGAACAGCTTGTTCTTAACAATCGGTCCGCCAATCGCGCCGCCAAACTGCTTCCAGTTGACCGCTGCGGCCGTACCCGTGAACGGATTCTTCGCAGGACCCTTGGGATCAAGATCGTAGAAGTAGCCGCTGCCGTGGAATTGATTGCTGCCTGACTTGGTTTGGGCAGTCATGATTCCCGCGACCGCTTTGCCGAATTCAGCATCATAGTTCTGCGTCGTCATCTTCGTTTCGGTAACGGAGTCGAGGCTCGGGTTGACGATGATGATTCCGAGGATCGGATCCTGATTATCCGTGCCGTCCAACTCATACCCAGTGCCCGAGAAATGCTGTCCGTTGACGAAAATTTGCTTGCTGCCTTGCGGGTTTTCCGTGGCGGCATGGGCCCAGCCCGTAATAACTTGGGTTCCGGGCGTCAGCAATTCCAGACTCTGGAAACTGCGATTGTAGATGGGAAGCTCTGCCAACTGCTTGCCGGAAAACTCGACTGCCACGTCGGAGCGATCGGTCTTGAGCTGAGGCGCTTCGCCCGTCACCTCTACGACCTCGGACGCTCCACCAACCGCCAACTGTCCGTCCAACCGAGTCGACGCGTCAGCGTTCACCAGAACGCTCGCCTGTTCCAGCGCTTTGAAGCCGCTGGCTTCAAAGCGGACCTTGTAGGTGTCCGGGAGCAAGTGAGTCACAGAATAGTTGCCGCTCTCGTTGGAAATAGCAGCAACGGTCGTGCCCTTGCCGACGGAGGTCACTGTAATTTTCGCGCCAGCAACCGTCGCGCCCTGCGCATCGGTCACTGTGCCTTGAATAGAGCCGTACACGGCTTGGGCAAACGCTGCCGTGGGGGCGAGCGTGGAAAGGGCAACGCAAAGGATCACAACCACTGCGAGGAGATAGCGCCTCGTCATATTCATCTTACCTCCGGGGTTTTTCTGGGACTTCAGGGGGCCGAACTCTGAATAGCAAACAGGGATGGGAGAAACGGTATTGTCCTCACGCTGAAACTGAGCGTGGGCGAAATTGCTCTTGCCAAAATTGTAACGGTCGTAACTCAGTGGGGTTTCTCCCTCAACTTTAACTCTGCTCTGAACCAGTATTGCGGTCCGAGCCGAGCAGACCAATGCATTTAGTTCGCCAATCGACGTTTCGAGTAGTGGAAATCAATTATTCGAGCCAACTCACAGCGCCACAAGGTAATAGCGCCAACCTGTGTTGTCAAGATATTTGTTCGAGTCCCTACGGGAATATGTTAATCCGTACGTTTTAGCGTCAGGAAATGTGAGAAAACATAGATTCCGCAAGCAAGTACAGCTGCGGAATTTCAGGCAAATTTGAGTGGAATGAACAGTTTCCCGGTGCAAATTTACCAGGAACACAGCTTACGACTTACACCTGTCCAGATTGGTAAAGTTGACAATACAAGTAGGACGGCGATCTCGGAGGAGAGCACCTAGGGAAAGGGTGAGCGCCAATCTCTTGGCTGGATTTCTAGAATCGCCGACAACACCTGGTCGGGCGAAGCAGGACCTGTCGTTGCGGAATCGGATCCTGACCTAGAACACATTATCTGCGGCATTCCTGGAAGTATCATTGCGTTTGATACGGTTACTGGAAATAAAGCCTGTTTTTGCAGTAAGATGGACGCGTTGTTACTTTGATGTTACATGTCCTCCACCGCCGTTAATTCGAGCGAAAGGGCTCTGCTACGGACGCAGATTGAGACCCTTGTTAACAGCTCCACGCTGCATGGCTCGGAATCTCTGTGTAAATTGCTTCGCTACCTTGCGGAGCACGCACTCGAACATTCCGGCACACCGCCGAAGGAGTACCAGCTCGCGACGGAGGTCTTCGGTCGCCCGGCGGACTTCGATCCGCACGTAGATTCGACGATTCGCGTGCAAGCCGGGCGGCTGCGCGTCAAACTGGCGGAATATTACGGCTCCCTTGGGGCGTCGGACCCCATTGTCGTGGAGCTACCGAAGGGGTCGTACGCACTCGTGTACCACCGTCGAGCGCTAGCGGTGCCACCGCCAGCAACGGTTGGCATTCCGATCAAGGCTTCACCTGCCCTAAGTTCTGTGAATGCTGCGGGGCCTGTGATGGATTGGAGTGGGCGTCGCCCCTGGATGATTGCTGTGGTGGCGCTCGCCGTGTTACTGGCGCTAGCTATGGCTGCTATCGCAACGCTGTTACCAGGGAAAAGTGCGCCTTCGTCCGCAGCAGCGGGTCTGATTGAGCCTGCGCCGCCAGCTTTCCGGACGTTCTGGAGGCCGTTTATTGTCGGGCCGGAAGCTCCGTGGATGATTTTCAGCAATGCCGTGTTCCTGGGCCGGCCAGAGACTGGAATGCGCTACTACAGGCCGGGAGCGGATCCGGCAGGACCGGTTCTGGACCACTACACCGGAGTGGGAGAAGTTCTGGCGGTGCACGAGTTGGACCATGTATTTGGCCAGCTGCAGCATCCGATTCGCGTGAAGCGCGGCAGCTTGTTCTCGCTGGACGACGCCAAGAATAACAACCTGATTTTTATAGGGTCGCCATCGGAAAATCTGACCTTGCTGGAGATCTCCGGCAGCCAGGAGTTTGTGTTCCAGCGAGTGACCTCGGGGCCGCGCAAAGGGGATTTGGCAGTGGTGAACGTACATCCGCAGGTCGGCGAGGCAGCGGCTTATCTGGCAACACCGTCAGGACAAGCTCAGGCCGAGGACTATGCCGTGGTTGCACTGGAGAAAGGTATCAATCCAACGCAGTCGGTTCTGATTTTGGCGGGGACGACGACCATCGGCACACAGGCAGCGGTGGAATATGTCTGCCGGCAAAATTCCGTGCAGGATTTGGTGCAACGGCTCTCGGTGTCGGACTCCAACGAGATCAAGCCGTTCGAGGCGGTGCTGCGAGTGAAGGTTATACGGGGCGTTCCCGTGGAAACGGTCCTCGTTGCGCTGCGGAAACGGGCACCGTAGTTTTCATTTTGGAATCCCTCCTCATTTTGCCGTCGTCGCGAAACGAGGATCCAGTTCACCGGCCTTGCGCAGTTCCTTTTCTGACTCGTCCTTCGCACCTTTGCGCTGTAGCGCCAATCCTAACTGCTGGTGTGCGGGCGCAAATTCCGGAGCGAGCTGGATGGCGGAACGGAACTGACCAATCGCTCCATCGAGATCGCCAGCTTGCATGAGACGCTTGCCGGAGTTGGTGGCAAAGGTGGCTCCCTGCAGACTGTTGACCGACTTCGAGATTTCCGAGGCGGCCTTGCTTTCGGTCGCTGCACCGGCGGCGTCTCCCTCCTCGCGAAGAACGGCGGCCAGAGTGGTGTGCGCGCCGGCAAAGTCCGGTTGCAGGCGGATCGCCTCGCGCAGCGCCGCAGCCGCCTCTGGCAATTTGGTCTGCTGTTTCAAAACTGTGCCAAGCGTGTAATAGGCCTCCGCATAACTCGGATTAGCTTCAGTGGCGGCTCGGAGTTGTGTTTCGGCCTCAGCAAAATTACCTTGCTGCCAAAGCGTGACCCCCAACGTATAGCGGATGTCAGCTTGTGCTGGGTCGAGCTCCGCGGCCTTGCGGAATTCTGCAATCGCTTCGGGGAGCTGGTCTTTCAGCTTGAGGGCCAGTCCCAAATCGTAGTGCAGGGTTGCATCCTCGGGCGATGCCGCCAAGGCTGCTTGAAATTCACGCACAGCAGCATCAAAGTCCGCTTTCTGCAAATACGCGACACCGAGGTTTCCGCGATAACTTACGTCTTCCGGGCGGAGCCGCATGGCAGCCTGAAACTCCGGGATTGAACTTTCAGCGTGTCCGGTCTGGATCAACGCAAAGCCGAGATTGTTGTGGGCATCGCCGTCGTCTGGCTTCAATCGCACCAGACTCTGGAACGCTTCCACCGCACCATCGGCATCCCCTGTGTGCTGAAGCAAAAGGCCGAGTTGGTTCAGGCCTTCGGCAGAGTTGGGATTGAGCTTGACAGCGGCCTGAAGCTCGCGAACAGCGTTTGGATCAGCGGGGTTCTGCTCAGCGAGCACACGACCGAAGTAGTAGTGATGCAAGGGCGCTTCGGGTGCAAGGCGAACGGCTTGCTGTAAATGTTCCGCCGCTTCTGCCAACGACTTCTGCTGCCAGCGAATCACTCCGAGATGAAGATGTGCAGGCGCAAGCTTTGGGTCCAGCTGGAGAGCTTGCGCAAATTCCACCGCGGCTTGTTCATTTTGTGGAATACGTGCCAGCAGGGACCCGAGATCATCGTGCAAGTCAGCCCGCTTGGGAGCGAGTTCGATGGCACGGCGCATTTCCTTGATGGCATCTTCGATTGGGGTGTTGAAACTGAGCGCCCGTGCAAGTTGATGATGAGCTTCGGCGTTGCGCGGAGCAAGGCGCACCAGTTTCTCGAACGCGGCGCGCGCGGCGGCGAAGTCTTGCTTCTGGAAAGCGGCAATGCCTTGGCGATAGAGGACGTCTGCTTGTCCCTGGGAATGCGCTGCAGGGGCCGACCTCTGCGCCGACGCTGAAACAGCCGCGCAACAAAAACACAAGAAACAACAGATTTGGAGTGGTCGAAGCAAGCGCGCAAGTTTCCTTAAGTCAAGCAGTACCGGGCTTTGGTAGCACTGGATTTTGTAGCGTCGGCATGTTGTCGACAGTCGCGAGGGCATCCCGCCCGCCCAGGGCACTCCCAACCGAGTTTGCCGACTTTTTCTGCCCTGCTAGTATCACAATTGAGTATGACGCTATCCGCGATCCTGCGCCACCTAGTCCGTCGTTGCGAAAAGAAGTGGACGCTGCGTCTCGCTCTGGTGGCGCTAGCTCCAACATTTTTTTTGTGCCTTACTACAGCTCAGACCGCCCCTCCTGCACAGATTGCGAACTTTGTTGATGTTGCCGAGAAGGCTGGACTTACGGCAGAAAACGTCTTCGGAGGCATCGACACGAAGAAGTACATTATCGAAACGACGGGCACGGGTGTCGCCATTCTCGACTACGACAACGACGGCTGGCCTGACATCCTGCTGGTCAATGGAACCACCCTGGAAGCGAACAAATCTGGCTCTCCCACGGGAGTGGTACCCACAAACCACCTTTATCACAACAATCACGACGGCACGTTCACGGACGTGACGGGAAAGACGGGCATAACCGGCGGCGGTTGGGGCCAGGGGGTGTGCGCGGGCGACTACGACAACGACGGCTGGGAAGACATCTACGTCACCTACTACGGAAAAAACCGCCTCTACCACAACGACCACGGAATTTTCTCCGAGGTGGCGGAGAAATCCGGAGTGGCAGGCACCGGGAAAGCATGGGGGACGGGCTGCGCATTCGTCGATTACGACCGCGACGGCCATTTGGATTTGATGGTTGCCAACTACGTGGATTTTGATCTCTCCACCGCGCCTGCACCCGGCGAGCGCGCGAATTGCGTTTGGAAAGGCATCCCTGTGATGTGCGGGCCTCGGGGTCTGGCAGGGTCGAAAAACATTCTCTACCACAATCGCGGTGACGGCACGTTTGAGGATGTGACGACGAAATCGCACATCGACCGCACTGGCGGGCACTACGCGTTTAGTGTTTCAACTTTGGATTTCGACGATGACGGCTGGCCCGATATCTACATTGCCTGCGACAGCACGCCGAGCATTCTTTATCGCAACAACCACGACGGCACGTTTACCGATGTTGCGGTCACTTCAGGCGCGGCCTTCAACGAAGACGGGCGGGCGCAAGCCGGGATGGGATCGACCGTCGCGGATTTTGACGGCGACGGGAAGCTGGACATTTTCAAGACAAACTTTTCCGACGACACCTCGACGCTATACCGCAACAACGGCGACGGCACTTTTACCGATGTGACCTTCACGGCTGGCCTTGGGCTGTATACGAAATATCTGGGCTGGGGGACGATGTTTTTCGATTTCGACAATGACGGCTGGCCTGATCTGCTGATTGTGAACGGCCATGTCTATCCCGAAGTGGATAAGCACAATCTTGGCAGCAACTATCAAGAGCCCCGTGAGCTTTACCACAACAACGGAAATGGAACATTTGCCGACTTGTCTTTGAATGCCGGCCCGGGCATCAGCGCCCCCGCCTCGGCCCGCGGACTTGCAGTAGGAGATTTATGGAACGATGGGCGCATGTCGGCGGTAATTAGCAATATGAGCGCGCGTCCAAGCCTGTTGGTGAATCAAGTTCGTTCGGCCAATCATTGGATCGCTTTCAAGACTGTGGGAACGAAATCGAATCGCGATGGTATTGGTGCGCGGCTTTCGGTGAAGGTGGGTAAACGGATTTTAGTCGATGAAGTCCGCAGCGGATCGAGCTACGACTCCAATAGCGACATGCGCGTGCATTTCGGTTTGGGATCGGCGACGAAAATTGATTCGCTGACGGTGCGCTGGCCGAGCGGGCTGACGGAACACTGGGATGGATTGGCTGCTGATGCGATTCATGAGGTCAAGGAAGGGGCGGGTACGGCGGTTGATCCAGCAAGGAAACAGCCGTGAGGCTATTTTGTTGACTTTGAATCCTTGCCGAACTGCATCGTCCGTGCAATTCCCTCTCCTTCTTTTACAAACACAAGCTGGTTCACCGTTACGTCTTTCAAAGTATCCACCTGCCCGCTCGGCCATTTCACTTCCAACAGCTCGACTTTGCTAGCTTTGCCAATTCCGAAGTGGACGCGCAAATCGTTTTGCGAAAGATAGCCGCCGCCGCTGCGTACTTCATCGATTTGGGAATGCGGAGCCTTCTCATCGGCGGGATGCGTGACACAGCGCACTCGAGCACCAATCCCGCTGCGATTGGATTTTACGCCGATGGTTCGGACCTTGATCCAATTGTTTCCCGTTCCTGAATCGCAACGAAGAAGCTGGGGAAAGTCGTTGACGGGATTTACAACAATATCGATGTCTCCGTCGTTGTCGAAGTCTCCGAAGGCGCATCCTCGCGAAGCAAACGGCTCAGAGATTCCCGGCCCTGCTTTGAAAGAAACGTCTTCAAAGCGACCATTCCTCAGGTTTTTGTACAGCAGTTTGCGCTGAGCATATCCTGCCTCGGTTTTTAACTGCCCAACTTCAGGATAGACGTGACCGTTGCAAATCAAGATGTCCGGCCAGCCATCGTTATCCATGTCGAAGAAGCCGCACCCCCAGCCTAGAAACTGCGTATGCGCGCCCAACCCGCCAGTAAAAGTTGCGTCGTCGAATTGCGCACCCCCGCGATTGCGATAGAGTGACGGCGTATCGCCTGCAAAATTTGTTTTCACCAAGTCAAGATTGCCGTCGAGATCGTAGTCTGCCGCGGAAATCCCCATCCCCGCTTGCGGCTTGCCGTCTGAACTGAGAGCACACCCCGCTTCAATGCCAATATCCACGAATTTCCCGTTTTTCTTGTTTTGGTACAAAGCGCTGGGAGTGGAATCGTTGGCTACATAGATGTCGGGCCAGCCGTCGTTGTCGAAATCCGCGACCAGTACGCCGAGACCGAAGGTGCCGTTGGCCGCAGTGATTCCCGCGGCTTCGGAAACATCGGTGAACGTACCATCGCCATTGTTGTGGTAAAGAATGTTCTTCCCGCCCGTCAATCCCGGCGGGCCACAGGCAACCATTACACCTTTGTAAAGACAGGGGCCCGATTCAGGAACAGGCGCCGTTGCTAGATCAAGGTCAATATAGTTCGCGACGAAAAGATCGAGACGCCCATCTTTGTCGTAGTCCACAAACGCACAACCCGTACCCCAGCGGGTCTTCTTGCCCGCCACGCCCGCCTTCTCACTCACATCGGTAAATGTGCCGTCGCCGTTGTTGTGGTAAAGAACATTCTTGCCGAAGTAGGTAACGAACAAGTCTTCGAAACCGTCGTTGTCGTAGTCGCCGATGCAGACGCCCTGCCCCCAGCCGCTGTGAATCAGCCCCGCCTTTGCGGTGACATCGGTGAAAGTGCCGTCACGATTGTTCTTGAAAAGATGGGAAGTCGGCTCTTGTCCGGCGGGGAAGCCCTCCAGCCGGGTGCCGTTAACCAGGAAAATATCGAGCCAGCCGTCATTGTCGAAATCATAGAAAGCGACGCCGCAGCCAGTCGTTTCCAGCAGATACTTATTTTTGTGTTCGCCGCCAAAAATCGTCCTGGCATTAAGTCCGGCTTCCTTCGCGACATTCAGAAAACTGATTCCCAAACCGTCTTCGGGCTTGGACGGAGCGGCACCCTGTGAAAGCCCGAACAGTCGCGCAGGTGCGGCTGCGGTCAGAACGCCCTCGAGCGGCAGCACGAGAGCGGAGCGGCTCAGCGACTTCAAAAACCTACGACGCGACGTGAACAAAGATAGAACTCCCAAGGCGATCTCATGAATGGTGCCGTGCTACAATTCGCCCTCGATTGCTATAGTAACTTGATGCTGAGTCGCAGCGCATGGCTGCATCAGAGCGGTGAAACTTCATGCCAGTCAGAACGCAGTTACAATCGCCTTCCCTTCTAGCCTGTTTTGTCCTTCTCCTCGTTCACGCCTTCTCGTCAAGTTCTCTAGCTCACGCGGAAGAGAGTCACGACCTGGAACTCTCACGACCGGTTCGATCATGGGAATTTCTGCCTACGGTTGGGACCAAGGCGGCACTCTTCGGCAAAGAATCCGGCCAGTTTGAGGCGTGGATTTATCCGCTTAAGGTTTTGCGCAATTTTCATCTTCTTGTTCACACGGGTGGTCGTGTGATCCCGGCGGAGACCTTAGCTCGTACACTCACCGTGCGTCCAGAATCGAGCGCCATTTTGTATGCCGGTGATACGTTTTCAATCCGCGAAGTGATGTTTGTTCCCGTACACGAGCCCGGTGCCGCAATCCGGTTCGAGATAGAAAGCAGTGATCCGTTGGAACTGGAAGCAGTGTTTGAACGCGATTTCCAATTGGAGTGGCCCGCTGCGCTCGGTGGCACCTACGTGCAGTGGGATGCCAATCTGAATGCGTTCGCGTTCGGGGAAGAACAAAAGAAGTATGTGGCTTTCGTCGGATCGCCGAGCGCTGCAGATCCGCACGCAGAGTACGTGACGAACTACTCAGCTTCGTTGGAGAGTTCGTTCCGGCTCGGTCTGGTGCAGGGCCGTGGAACAAAAATCGTCGTGATCGCTGGATCAGTTACAGGCCACGACGATGCCGAAAAAACATACCGTCACCTGACAGGAAGCTACGACCAGCTTCTTCGTGAATCAGCAGACTACTATCGCAAGTATCTGGAACAAACGGTGAGCCTTGATCTGCCGGACGCTCAACTGCAGCAGGCCTACGACTGGTCGCGCGTCAGCGTGCTGCAAGGCATGGTAGAGAATCCGTTCCTTGGCACCGGACTGGTGGCGGGCTACCGCACGTCTGGCAACGATCAGCGGCCGGGATTCTCGTGGTTTTTTGGCCGGGATTCTTTGTGGACAGACCTCGCGCTCGATTCCGCGGGCGACTTCGCAAACACGCGCACCGCGTTAGAGTTCATCACCAAGTTCCAGCGCGCGGACGGCAAGATTCCGCATGAGATTGCGCAAACCGCCAGTCTCGTCGACTGGTTCAAGAATTTCCCATACGGCTTCGCTTCGGCCGATGCAACGCCGTTGTTCATCATTACAATGAACGACTACGTGAAACAAAGCGGCGACGTCGCATTCGCAAAAGAAAAATGGGACAACCTGTGGCGTGCGTATCAGTTCTTACGTTCGACTTATGACGAAAAGGAATTCCCCAAAAACATCGGTGTAGGCCACGGGTGGGTAGAAGGCGGACCGCTGCTGCCTGTTAAGACCGAGCTCTACCAGAGCTCACTTGGCATAGAAGCATTGCGGGCACTCTCGAATCTTGCGCGACTCACAGGAAAGACGGACGAGGTCACAAAGTTACAGCAGGCATTTGATCGTCAAGAACCCGCATTCAATCAGGCGTTCTGGTCGCCCGAGAAGGGCATTTACGCGTTCGCGCTCGATCAAAACAATAAACGCGAAGAGACTCCCAGCGTGTTGGCGACAGTGCCCATGTGGTTCGGATTACTGGATGACGACAAGGGCAATCGCATGATCGACGAACTCGCCAAGCCTGAACACCAGGCCGATTGGGGCATGCGGATTATCTCGTCGAAGGACCGGCGTTACGGCGCGGGCGGATATCACTTCGGGTCGGTATGGCCGTTGTTTACGGGCTGGGCATCGGTTGGCGAGTACCGCTACCACCGTGCGATTCCCGCATACGGGAACTTAAGGGCAAATGCGCTCATGGCGTTGGACGGGTCACTCGGCCATGTCACCGAAGTTCTTTCCGGCGACTACTATCAAACGCTGTCCACAGCTTCACCGCACCAGATCTGGTCGGCAGCGATGGTGGTGAGCCCAATCCTGCGCGGGATGCTTGGCTTGGAGGCAGACGCATTGGCAGGGCAATTGACTCTCGCTCCACACCTTCCGTCAGATTGGAATTCGTTCCATGTCCGCAACGTGAGAATTGGGAACTCGATGGTTGTTCTCGACTACCAACGCTCGCCGGATACCATCACTCTTGAGGCTCGTCGCGCAGGCCAGGACGCCATCGCCCTCAATTTTGAGCCCGCGATCAGCGCACGCGCGCAAGTCGTGAGCGCGGAGATTGATGGCAAGCCTCTTGCGTTCCATGTTCGCAAGACTGCTTCAGATCAGCATGTAGCAGTGCATGTTCCGGTGGGAACAGCCGCGAGCAAATTGCGCATTCATCTGCGCCGAGACTTTGACTTTGGAGTGACCTCCAGCCTCCCACCGCTGGGCAGCCAAAGCCTTGGAGCGCGCGTTGTTTCGGAAGCGTGGAGCGCCAATCGCGGTAGCCTTGTTCTTGAAATTGCGGGAACGTCTGGCAACACGCTCAACCTTTACGTACGAAATCCAGATGAGATCGCTTCTGTTGAAGGCGGGAAGTTTGTGAATCACGGTGACGGTACAGGCGAAATTCGCGTCAGGTTGGCCGGAGGCGGCTCAACCCAAGAGGCCTCGGAACGTGTCACGATACATTTCAAGGCCACGAATTCAAAAGTTAAACATCTCTAAAGCGATTTCTAGTATTCGCTTTGATCCAGCGAATGCAACCGCGCTTTTGATGGGTCGAAGATCCAATTCAGCAGCGCTCCCACGAACAGCAGCGTCGCAAACCCGGCTGCCAGCATAAATCCGTATTTCGCTCCACCAAAAATATCGCTAACCCTGCCCATGGCCAGCGGCCCTAGAGCCGCGCCTCCTGCCGTGAAAAAAAGAATAACGCCAGCGACTGCGCCATGCTGTGCTTTTGGAAAGCAGCTGATGCCCTTCGAGTTGATCGTTGGATAAATCACTGACATAAACAACCCGGAAAGCGGCAGCAGATAAACTGCTGCGCCAATTCCGCCGATCAGGCTGCCCACAAAGCACGCCAGAATCGCCAAACTGAAAATCGTGAGCACAGCCGCCCAGTTGAGGTGAGCCATCATCCACGAACCGAGAAAACGTCCGGCCGCCCGCAGAACAAAGAAAATTGAAATCGCATACGCAGCAACCAACACGGCAGATCCGTGATAGTCCTTCAACAAAGTAGGCATCCAAACGTAAATCGCACATTCCACCGCCACATAAAGAAACGCACCCAAACTGAAGGCCAACGCGAACGGATTCGCCATCATGCTCATCGTGCGCTTCAGGTCAATGGGTTCTTCGGTGGCCTTCATCGTTTGTGGATACTTCACCAGCGTGGCGGTCACGATCAGCAGCGCGCATATGGTCCCCGCAATGACGTAGAGCCACTTCCACGAAACTCCGGTCTTAAGCAAATGGGCCACAATCGCGGGCCCAATAATTGCGCCCACTCCGAAGAAACCCTCAACCATATTCATGGTCGAAGTATGTTCTGTAGTGGAAGTTGAGATATCGCCGATGAGCGCGAGTGCACCGGTCTTGAAGATACCAATCGACGCGCCGGAGATGACGAGCAGGCCCACGAAGAACGCAAAAGAATTCCCTACCACAAACAGATACGAATTCAGCGCAAAAATCACGAGACCAAGGATGATGCTCTTCTTGCGCCCAAGCTTGTCCGCAAGATACCCCAGGAAAATTCCCGCCAATGCAATCGCGATCATGGGAGCGTAATGGAACGCCCCAGCCTCCGTCATGGTGAGGCGGAATTCTTTGATGATTTCAGGAATAATAACGCCCACCGAATCCGTCGTCATGGCGAACATCATGAACATGAGGAATGTAAGCCCCTTGATCATGGGAATGTTTTGACCGAACGAATTGGTGTTCCCGCTGGTGCTTGGGCTTGCTGACGAGATTTGGCTCATAACTCTCCTGGCTGCTAGTTTTCGAGAGGGCCCACGGCGAATTGCTTCTCACCTTCCGGTGCGGAATACTTCACGACTGCGGCGGGTTTCGACAGATCCGCGTTGAGCTGCGCCCAATCCTGATCGCGTCGCCATGTCAAAGTAAGCTGGCAGTCCGAAGCAGACTCGACAGCAAGCTGCCCGCTGAACGCTGGATGACTATTGCGAAAGCGAATCAGCTCCACCAAGCCTCGAACAACCGGCTTCGCAATCGCCGCTTGCACTTCGCCGGAAGCGTAGTAGTGGCGATTGATGTCGCGACCGACTTTCGTGCGCGCCAGTAGTTCCATATCATTCACGCCTGCGAACAAGCCGACGTAATAAACCTGCGGGACGCCGGGCGCAAAAAACTGCAAGGCCCGCGCGATCAAATACTCCGTGTCGCGCCGCCCCAAAGCATCGTAGAACGTACAGTTCACCTGATAGAGATCAAGATTGCTCGCCGCTGCGCCAGTCGCTTCCCTGCTCTGTTCTTTGCTGCGTTGATGAATCGTTTCTACCAGTTCGTTGATTTCAGCCGGAGGCAGCAACCCAGCATGGCCATGCATATCCGCCCCCACGTCAATCACACCAATACCGTCGTGAGTATCCAGCACTGTAATCGCGTTGCGCGGGCTCATCGAGAGCCACTGTTTCAAAAACCTCGCTTCGCCTTTATAGAGCGCGTGCAGCACCAGCGGCGGCAGCGCGAAATCGTAGACCCAGTCCACTTGTTTCGCGATTTCAATCTGCTGCAGATAGTGACTGTGGATTTCCACCAACACTTCTATGCCAAGCGCGTGCGCCTGCTTCGTCATCTTTTCGATGAACGCAAAAGTTTCGGGAATCATGAAGCAACTCGTCCCCGGCTGCTTGATTGCGTATCCAGCGGCATCCAGACGAATCACGCGAATGCCCGCATCGTGAAAGCGCCGGAGAATCGCTTTCAAATACTCTTCGCCTTGCGGATGCTGAACATCAATGTCTACCTGCTTCGGCGTGAACGTCGTCCACAGCAAATGCTGTTCGCCATTCTGCAATTGGATATGCGTAAAAGGCAGGCCTGGCCGCGGTCGATAGATACGCAGCAACTCCGCCTCAGTAGCTCCCTTTGGAAACACACTGCCATAAGTCAGAAACAGACCGCTATAGGGCGATTCTTCCCCTCGCCGCGAGAAATCCTGAAACTGTGGCGACTCGCTGGAAACATGATTCACTATCAGGTCAGACATCAGTTCAACCGCCTCGCCGAGCGCGCGCACATCGTCCCAGTTGCCCAGACGCGGATCGACTTGTGTGTGATCAATGGGATCGAACCCGGCATCGGAGCCGTCAATAGGATGAAAAAACGGCAGCAAGTGGGCTCCGCCGAAGACATTCGCCAGCGGCCCTTGCAGCAAATTCCGCAGCGCCTTCACTCCGCCGCCGGAAAGTCGATCAACATATGTGATAAGTTGGACCTGATTTTTCATAGAAAACTTGTTAACGTAGGTTGTCCTGTCAGGTTGGACGTTTCTGTCCATCCAGCTTTCTCAGGGAGTGTACGCGAGGCAACACTAAAGTTTGTAGGGATTTTTTCCGGTTTCCAGGAGAGTCCGATGAACGATGAGAACAAATCTCACGCTTTCCCCTCAGCAACAAACTGCCACTCCGGCCGCCGCCGCTTCCTGCAAGCAAGCCTGCTCGGCGGTCTCAGCGGCCTCGCATCGCCTCGCGGAATGAGCTCTTTCGCCTGGGCGGCAGACAACGCAAATCCCGATGCGGCCCGCCTTGCCGCCGACCCCAACCGCCCGCAGTATCACTTCCTTCCAGCCGCGAATTGGATGAATGACCCGAACGGGCCAATTTTCCACAACGGCGTGTTCCACATGTTTTATCAGTACAATCCGCATGGTGGCTTCTGGGGAACCATGCATTGGGGCCATGCTACCAGTCGCGATCTTTTGCACTGGCAACATCAGCCTGTCGCGATGGCGCCCACTCCGGGCGGTCCAGACAAAAATGGCGTGTTCAGTGGCAGCGCGGTCATCCACAATGGCGTTCCCACTCTGATCTACACCGGGGTTAATCCAGAGGTGCAGTGCCTCGCCACCAGCACCGATGGCATGAAGACTTGGCAGAAATATTCTGCAAATCCCATCATCGCCGGACCTCCGAAAGGCCTCACCGTCGCTGGCTTTCGCGATCCCTGCGTTTGGCGGGAGGGCTCGGACTGGTACATGGTGGTAGGCACAGGTTTTCCAAAAGTCGGCGGCGCGGCACTGCTCTATCGCTCGAGCGATCTTCGCAAATGGGAATACCTGCATCCTTTCTGTTCCGGAACATGGTCGGGCATCCCAGCAGAGAACCCCGTCGATTCCGGCGAAATGTGGGAGTGCCCCGACTTTTTCGAGCTCGACGGTAAATATGTGTTTTTCTATTCCACGCGTCGCAAGGTTTTCTACAACGTCGGCAAGTACAAAGATCGTCGTTTCGAGAAAGAAACAGAAGGTCAGTTAGATTTTGGAAGTTATTACGCGCCGAAGAGCGTGCTAGACCCTCGCGGGCGACGAATCTTGTGGGGATGGATTCCCGAAACGCGACCGCTAGAAGAGCATAAGGCCGCGGGTTGGGCAGGATCGATGTCGTTGCCACGCGTGCTGCGCGTTGGCCCGGACAACCGCTTGCGCATCACGCCACTTCCTGAGCTCGATCAACTCAGGGTCAAGAACGCTGGCGTGGTTGAAGGTCTCTGCGGAGAACTCACACTGAATCTTGTCCCTGCAAAAGATGCGGTAATCGAGCTGAAGAGTGAAGGTACTCCAAACGCCTATGCCCGCATCCAGTATTCCGTGGCAAAGCAAGAACTTTCTTTCAACGAATTTTCGGCGCCACTGGCGCTGGAGGAAAGCGAGCCGTTGCAATTGCGACTCTTTGTCGACGGATCCGTGCTCGAGCTGTTCGCCAATGATCGCGTGTGCATCACGGCGCGTGTCTACGGATCGAAGGCCAGTCCATTACGCTTGTCCGCGCCGGAAGATGGTCGCTCGAATCTGTGGCTCGGTAACTTGCAACCCGTCTCGCCAGATCGGTTGACGAGTTGAGCCTGGCATGACAGGTTCTACCAAGATTCAGCTATACTGACGCTCATTCGTCGAACCGCAAATTAGCGCCGCTTTAATCAGGAAAGAGAAACTTTTGACCGAGAAACACAGGCCCAAATATCAGGAAATCGTCCTTGATCTGCGCAAGGCCATCACGCTCGGGGAGTACAAGGAAGGCCAACGCTTACCCAGCGAGGCGGAACTTGTTCAGCGATTTTCCACTTCAAGAATTACGGTGCAGCGCGCCCTAAAGGATCTGCAGCACCAGGGGCTCATCGACCGTCGCGCCGGCTCCGGAACATTCGTAAAGCGGGTGGATCGAACTGAAAAATTTGTCTTTGGCCTGCTGATTCCCGGCCTGGGCGAAACTGAAATTTTCGAGCCCATCTGCCAGGGTATGGCTCGCGCTGGCCGCGCTGGAGGCCACGCACTCCTCTGGGGGGACACCACCCACACTTCCGGCAACAAGGAACAGCAAACGCGGGAGCTTTGCGAATACTACATTTCGCGTGATGTAACTGGCGTTTTTTTTGCCCCCGTGGAACACACTCCTAACAAAGACAGCGTCAATCTTTGGGTTCTCGAAGCCTTAGACAAAGCTCGCATTCCAGTCGTGCTGCTCGACCGCTGCGTGTTCCGTTATCCGAAACGCAGCAGCTTCGATCTGGTTGGCATCGACAATCGCCGCGCAGGTTACGCCGTTGCAGAACACTTACTGAAGCACGGATGCAAGCAATTGGTGTTCCTGGCGGCGCCCTTATCGGCGCCCACGGTGGACGCCCGCATCGCTGGCTTTCGCGATGCCCTGCGGGACTACGGCTGCAAAGACAACGATGCCTGCGTTCACATCGGCAGTCCTGACGATAGCGACGCAATTCGAGCCGCGCTCGCCAAACTAAAACCAGATGGTTTCGTCTGCGCTAATGACAGCACGGCCGCACACCTCATGCGGACGCTAGACCAGCTTGGAGTCCGCGTCCCTGAAGAAGTCTGCATTGTCGGCATCGACGACGTAAAATACGCAGGACTGCTTGGTGTTCCGCTCACTACGCTCCGCCAGCCTTGCCGGGAGATGGGAGAAGTGGCCATCACAATCATGCTCGACCGCATCGCGCATCCGGGCATGCCGTCAAGAGACGTGCTGTTGGACTGCAAGCTCGTCGTACGCAAGTCGTGCGGCAACCGCTTGGAAAACAATGGGAGTACACGAAAATCCTCAAGCCGCAAATTGGCCGCCGAGGTCTGAGCACGAGTCGAATCAGCGGAAAGTGTTTTGAAATTTCTCAGGAGTTCGCCATGCAGATATTCCGGCTTCACAAATCGTCCTTACGGCGCAGTTGTAGCGCTTTTCTTCTCGGCGTCTTGTTGACGCTAGCGCATTGCGCCTTCGCATCCGGTTGGCAGCCTTTGGGCAACGTTTCCAAGGTTGCGGTGCTGCCGGACGGAGTGGACTTGACTGTCGGAACCGCGCATGTGCGGATCGTCGCCCTATCTTCAAACATAGTGCGCCTGCGGTATGCGCCCCACGGAACCTTCCCCCCAGATCATTCCTTCGCCCTCGTATCCAGCGACCGCAAGGCACCCAAGGTTCGCGTGCGCGACGAAAACAATTCTGTGCAAGTGGATGCTGGCGACGTTCGCGTTGCAATCCGGAAGTCCCCACTACGAATTACTTTCGAAGACTCTTCGGGAACTACGGTCCTGCAAGAACATCCGGACTACCCTGTCTCTTTTAATGGAACGTCTTTCCGCGTTTGGGAATCCATGCCGGAAGACGAACACTACTTTGGTCTTGGCGATAAAGGCGGCTCGCTCGACCATCGCGATGAATCGTTTACAATGTGGAACAAAGATGTTTTCGGCTACCAGGAATCCACCGACCCCCGCTACAAAACCATTCCTTTCCTCGTTGGCATGAGAAAGGGAAATGCCTATGGCTTGTTCCTCGACAACACGTGGCGCAGCTCTTGGGATATCGGTAAGGAATCACGTGATTTCTTCTCCTTCGGCGCGGATGGCGGTGAACTGAACTACTACTTCATCTACGGCCCCGACCCGAAGCGCGTCGTGACCGATTTCACAGGCCTTACCGGACGTACACCGCTGCCTCCGCTGTTTTCATTGGGATACCAACAAAGCCGCTACAGCTACTATCCCGAGGCGCGTGTGCGCGAAATTGTGCATGAATTGCGAACACGCAAGATTCCCGCCGATGCCATTTACCTCGATATCGACTACCAGGAAAACAATCGGCCCTTCACCGTCGATCGCGAACGCTTCCCCAACTTTGAAGGCATGATTAAAGATCTTGGCTCGCAAGGGATGAAGGTCATCAACATCACGGATTTACACATCGCTAAGGTGCCCGGGGCCAAGTCTTATGAAGAAGGCCTCAAAGGCGATCACTTCGTAAAAAATCCCGACGGCACGGTTTACGTCGGCAAGGTCTGGCCCGGAGATTCGGTGTTCCCGGACTTCACCCGTGCCGCCACTCGCGATTGGTGGGGCACACTCTACACCGACTTCACCAAAGCTGGCGTTCGCGGTTTTTGGAACGACATGAACGAACCCGCCCTATTCGAGCGTGGCGACGACAAGACAATGCCCCTCGGGAACATTCACCACATCCAGGACCGCCCTGAAGACGGCGGACAAGATCGCCTGACCGACCATCGCGAAATCCACAACGTGTTCGGAATGCAGAACGTTCGCGCCACGTATGACGGCCTGCTCAAACTAAATCCGAACCAGCGCCCGTTCGTCCTCACCCGAGCAGCCTATGCCGGCACTCAGCGCTACGCCGCCACTTGGACCGGGGACAACACCGCCAGTTGGAACCACATGCGCCTCTCGATTTACCAGCTGCTCAACCTGGGCATTTCCGGCTACGCGTTCTCAGGCGTCGACGTTGGCGGCTTCAACGGTAGCCCCAATCCGGAATTGCTCACGCGCTGGCACGAGCTGGGATTGTTCTATCCCATGTACCGCAACCACGCCGCCAAAGAGACCCGTAACCGCGAGCCCTGGGTCGACGGCGCTGAGCACGAAGCCATTCGCAAGCGCTACATTGAAACGCGCTACAAACTGCTGCCCTACATCTACACCGGCATGGAAGAAAATTCGCGCACAGGCATTCCGCTCCTGCGCCCCATGTTCATGGAATTCCCGAAAGAATTGGGGCTGGCCGGTAACGGCGACGAGTTCATGTTTGGACGCAGCTTCCTTGTGGCGCCCAAGGTTTGGGGTTTCCTGCAGCCCTACAACGTCACCTTACCCCCAGGCACCTGGTACGACTACTGGACGGGCGCCAGACTCGATGGCGGTAAGACTTTCCCCATCGAACCGCCACTGGATACGCTTCCTGTTTACGTCAGAGCTGGGTCCATCGTGCCGCAGCAGGCGGTGATCCAGCATGTGGAAGAAATTCCGCAGGGCCCGCTGGAATTGCATGTCTATCCGGGACCGAATTGCTCGGGCGAAATCTATGTGGACGACGGCAATACGTTCGCCTACCGCGACGGCCAGTACCTGCGCCAGAGCTTTACCTGCAACACCGCAACCGACCACCTGGAGATCACGATGAAAGCGCCAGAAGGCGCCTATCAACCCTGGTTCAAAGAAGTACGCTTCACCGTCCACGGCGTAGACGGAAAAATCAGCAACATGGTCGTAGATGAAAAACCGTCGGCCGACTGGAAGGCCGCGAGCGGGACCCTGGTCTCCAGCAGCATTCCATGGGACAGGAATGCACACAAAATCCGTTTGGCGTATCCGCGGCCCTAGGCCAAAGCAGCCGGGTAAAGAAGCAAAAAATGGAAGGGATTGAGCGTTTCGGCGCACGGAACCTTACCATCCGAACCGTGCTACAAACGCGAGCTAGACTTCGGCGCTGGCGTACGAGTTGATTTCGCAGTTCAGCAGGATTTCTTCGAACTCAGGTGTGATCCAAGACATGGCGGTAATTCTCCTATGTATAGATTCTCGCACAACTGGGACGTTATGGGGAGACCCGAAAATCGCATTGGAATCAGTAAGTTGCAGGTGGAGCCCAATACCCGGCAGCCGGAATCTGGGAGCCGACTGGGGGCCGACGGGAGCCGATACTTTTCGATCACTCGGGAGCGGGGCTAGGTTATACTCTTTTCGCGGTAAAACTGGCAAGTAGAAATCACTCTTGCCGTTTTAGGTCGCAATTTGCTTTGGCTATCAGCACCCGCTGTGAACATCTCGCAGTAAGTTACGAGGAGGAACATGGTAGAAGCGGCGCACGTAACCCACAAAACACTCGCAGGGATTGATCTCGCCATCATCGGGGTTTATTTCGCAGTCATTTTCGCGATTGGCTTTTATTTTGCGCGGAAAGAACGTACTTCGACGGAGTATTTTCTTGCTGGTCGTGACGTGGGCTGGTTCGCCATTGGCGCTTCGCTCTTTGTTTCCAACATTTCCACCGAGCACTTTATTGGCCTGGCTGGATCTGGCGCGTCGTCTGGCTTAGCCGTCGGCCACTTCGAATGGCTGGCTTGCCTCATGCTGCTAATTTTGGGTTGGGTCTTTGTTCCGTTCTATTTACGAGCTAACGTTTTCACGATGCCTGAATTTCTGGAACGCCGCTTCAGCCGTTCCTGCGCCGTCTACCTGGCTAGCATTTCAATCCTCGCCTACATCTTCACCAAGATTTCCGTGCATCTTTACGCGGCAGGAATCGTGCTGGAGCGCGTGGTCGGATGGAGTCCTATCACCGTCGCTGTCATCTTGGTCATCGCCACCGGCATTTACACCATGGCTGGCGGTCTGGCTGCGGTCATTTACACTGACTTGGTTCAAACGCTGATTCTGATTGCCGGAGCCGTGGTCCTCACCTTCATCGGTCTCCACCGCGTAGGTGGGATGGATGGGTTACGCGCGGCTCTTCCCGCAGATTATTTCCATATGATGAAGCCTTCCACCGATCAGGATTTTCCGTGGACCGGAATCTTCTTTGGCGCTCCAATCTTAGGGATTTGGTATTGGTGTACGGATCAGGTGATCGTGCAACGCGTGCTCTCCGCTAAAGACGAAGGCCACGCCAAGCTGGGTACGATTTTCGCGGGATTCCTTAAGATTCTTCCCGTGTTCATGCTGGTGCTTCCGGGACTCATAGCCGTCGCCCTCTATCGCGATTTGTTCAAGTTCAGCCCAACCGGCCAGGTGCTGAACGGCGACATTGCTTATCCCACCATGATCATCAACTTGCTCCCAACCGGGCTTGTAGGACTGATGATCGCGGCACTTCTGGCCGCATTGATGGGCGCTATGAGTTCGGTCTTCAACTCCGCATCGACCCTGGTCACGCTGGATTTCTACAAAAAGATTAAGCCCGACGCCAGCGAGAAGAGTTTGGTCAACTTCGGTCGTATCATGACCGGAGTGATGGTTCTGCTCGGCCTGCTGTGGGTGCCGTTCATCCACCTCATTAGCAGCCAACTCTACATTTACTTGCAGAGCGTGCAGGCTTACATCAGCCCTCCAATCGCTTCTTGTTTCATTCTTGGCATTTTGTGGCCACGCATGAACTCACAAGGTGCGATCAGTTCGCTCATGACAGGCTTTGTGCTGGGCACGGTGCGCTTTGTCGCCGAAATCATGGACCGCGTCGGCGCTGGGCATCAGATCCAATCTTCGATTCTGCGCTGGATCATTGACATGAATTTTCTGCACTACGCGATTTTCATGTTCGTCATCTGTTCCGCGGTTTTGATTGGCGTAAGCCTGGTAACGCCCGCTCCGGAACGCAAGAAACTGGCGGGACTCACGTTCGCGACCGTGAACGACAAGATGGACTTTACTCCTGTAGTTTCCGACCACAAACCCGCTGCGGAAACCGCTTTCGAACACCGCATCAACGTGGTCGCGAGTCTGGCATTGCTGGCGACCGTGATCGGATTGTGGATCCATTTCGCATAAGGCCCTCCACTGATGCCACAAATCCGCAGTTTGCGTCCCAACGTCACACGCCAGGAAGCACTGGAGCAGTTCACTACGCGCGGGCCACTCGGCTTCGCGCGTAGTCTTGCCTACGGGCCATTGCGTTCAATCGCGGATTTCTACATCCCCTTCCGTGTCTTCAAAGTGGAAATCACGAACTCCGGGAAGACCGATCACCGACTGGTAGCGATTGAGTCAGTGATTGGCATGCTCGACCTCTACCAATTCGAGCATCTGCCGCAGGATCGAGAAATCATGGACGTCACCACGCGCAACTGTCTGGGACCGCGCCTGGAAGACGATCCCGCGAAGAAGCTGCTCGTTGAGAAACTCCGGCGCGTACTGTTCAGCAAGGGCTTTTTTAAACTGCGCAATTTGGAAATTTCTGCGACGCCGCTCCCCGGCTACCTGCACGTTCCCTACTGGATTGGGTTTCGCGGTCGCGGAGAGCGGGCGCGTATGACGGCGATTGACGCCATGCGCAGAACGTTGGAGGGGGCGAAGGTTCCGCGATTACTGGAACAGTGGCTGGCATCCGGAATTCCGATTTCGGAAGATGCGGTTTTTTGAGGATTTGCTTTCTTGAGGGTGTGCTTTCTTTTGGATGCAGTTTCTCGAAAACGCGAGCTAAGGCTGCGCGCCTGAATTTTTCCCGGCAACTCGCCAAGCCAACTCATCACAGCACGATGCATGGCATAGTTGAACGCGTAACGCGATTGCAGGTCGTACCCCTAGCAATCTGTGGATTTCGGGGCGTCGCGGGGCCACTGGAAAGCATTAGGCGCGGTTAACTATCCGGCTGCCCCCTCGACTCAAGAGCCCTGGATTGGCTTTATAGTTAAGACATCCTTCCAAATTCAGCTCTCAAGCGGCCTCCGAGCAGTTCGAGGGCAGGTTGGACTGATCTTTTCATATTTCTTTTAGGGAGTAGAAGCAAATGGCTAAGGAAAAGGAACCTCAAACGGGAGAGAGGAGGAAGGCAATTTCTAAGGGCAAGAAGTCGTCTAAGAAGACCACCCTGCCTGCGATCAAAGCCTCGGCAGGGGCTGCGCCAACTGCCAGGAAGCCTCGCGTAAAGGCTGTGAAAACCAACGCCGCGAAGCCTACGCTGTCGAATCTGCAAGAGGCTATCCGTTTGCGCGCCTATGAGATCTATCTGCAGCGAGGATGCCAGCCCGGAAACCCGCACGAAGACTGGGCTGTCGCGGAACGAGAAGTCCGCCGCTACCTCGATCAAATCACCGACGCGCAAGCCTAATGTGGCGTACACTTTAGCGTTGCGGGAGCACCCTGCACCCACGACCAAGGCCGCTAAGGAACTGGATCTTTTGGCCACATCCTGCGCGGCAGTGGGGCCTCCTGACACAGCACCTTCTGAGTTTGCTTCGTGAGGGCGCTTTTGAAAGAATAGAGCTTCTGAAGGGGACTCATGGCGCAATATGTCGGTATCGGTCTTTTTCTGACCTTTGTACAGAGTGCTCCCAGTTTTGGCGACAGTTGGGCGGCGTTTTTTGCTGCCCACGCGGCGCCGTTGGGGAGTTTTTTCCTCCTGCTGGCTTTGGCGCTGAGCGTCTACTGCTTTGGGGCTGGCTGGCTGGCGCTCATGGGCCGCGACGCGGCTTCTGAACGGATGGGCGAAACTGCTCGCCGCGCCGGAATTTCCATCTTCTTCATCGTTCTGCTGGCGGCAATCACGCTAGTCACGGCTGCCTTCCAGGACAATTTTTCACTCGCTTATATCTTCCATCACAGCAATCGCGACCTTCCCGTTCCCTACAAGTTCGCCGTGCTCTGGTCCGGGCAGGAAGGTTCCCTGCTTTTCTGGACCATGCTGCTCTCCACCTACGGACTGGTGCTACGGCTGCGTCATAAAACGGACCCGCGCCTGTTCGCGCACGCTTCTGTGATCATCGCTGGCGTACAGATTTTCTTCTTGCTGCTGGTGAATTTCGCCGCCCACCCATTCTCGATCATGACCGGGGATATCCCAGCGGATGGCAGCGGATTGAATCCTCTCCTGCAATACCCGGAGATGGTGATTCATCCCCCGATGCTGTATCTGGGCTACGTAGGATTCACCGTGCCCTTTGCTTTCGGACTGGGCGCGCTGATCATGCGCTATCCCGGTGAAAAGTGGATTCACATCACGCGCCGCTGGACCATGGTGACGTGGGCCTTCTTGACGATTGGAATCTTCCTGGGCTCGCATTGGGCTTACAACGTTCTCGGCTGGGGCGGTTACTGGGCTTGGGATCCCGTCGAAAACGCTTCGTTCATGCCATGGCTCACCGGCCTCGCATTTCTACACTCCGTAATGATGCAGGAAAAGCGTGGCATGTTAAAAGTTTGGAACATCTGGCTCGTCTTCTCCACGTTCCTGCTTTCTATTCTTGGAACTTTCCTGACGCGCAGTGGCATTGTGAGTTCGGTTCACGCGTTTGCCCAATCGTCGATCGGGACTTGGTTCCTTGCGTTTCTTGGGCTAACGCTCGGCGTTTGCGTTTTTGTGTTCGTCAAGAATCGCGACCACCTCAAGAGCGAGCACCGTTTGGAGTCTCTGGTTTCCCGCGAATCGAGTTTCCTGTTTAACAATTTGCTGCTGTTGGTGGCCTGCTTTGTAGTTCTCTGGGGCACATTTTTTCCCGTGCTCTCGGAATGGATTCAGGGCAACAAGGTCACCGTGGGCGCGCCATTCTTCAACAAAGTCAATATTCCGATCGCACTGCTTTTGCTGGCCCTAACGGCGCTCGGCCCGCTACTCTCATGGCGTAAAACATCCACCGATAGCATTCGCCGAAACTTCCAATGGCCCGCAACCGGAGCGATTGCCGTCGCGGTACTTCTGCTAGTCGTTGGAGTTCGTCCGTGGCAGGATTCTTCCTACTTCTACTCGCTGATGACCATTACTTTGGCCTCGCTGGTGCTGTTCACCATCGCTTCCGAATTCATTCGTGGCGGTCGCGTGATCAGCAACCACACGGGCCAAAATCTTCTGGTTTCCATTTCTCAACTTGGCCGTCGCAACACCCGCCGTTACGGTGGATATATCGTCCACATCGGAGTGGTCATCGTTTTCATTGGAATCGCGGGCTCGGCTTTCAATCGCGACAAAGAAATGGAAATGAGTTACGGCGACAAGATGCAGATCGGCTCCTACGAGCTCGTCTGCCGCTCCTACACGCAGGAAGACAAGCCCAACTATGGCAGCGAGTGGGCCATCATGGACGTCTTCAAGGGCGGCCAGCAGATCGACACGCTCTACCCCGAACGCCGCTTCTACAAGGCCAGCCAGCAGACCGCCACGATGGTCGCAAATCGTTCGACACTGAAGGAAGATTTGTACGTAGTTTATGAGGGCCTGAATCAGGATACGGGGCGGCCCATCATTAAGGTTCACATCAACCCGCTGGTGAACTGGCTCTGGATCGGCGTAATCATCATGATTCTTGGAACCGTGATGGCGATGCTGCCCAACACAATGCCTGTCGCCGCGCGGGTTGCGGCTCGTGTGCAAACGGCTCCAGTGACGGGAGACTAATGCAAATCTTCGGTTCCCTCTTTGGCAAACCGCACAGATGGTCGCAAGCTTCTCTCTTGCTGCTGGCTTCGACCCTCTTCCTTGGCGCGGGGGACGATGCCCGTTTTCAGTCGCTAGGCCACAAGCTCATGTGTGTCTGCAGCTGCAACCAGATTCTGCTGGAATGCAATCACGTGGGCTGCTCTTACTCCGAACGCATGCGCGGTGAATTGGCTGAGGTTGTCGACAAGGGTGGCAACGACGACCTCATGCTGCAAGTTTTCGTACAGAAATACGGCCCCACCGTGATTGCCGCGCCCACCACCACCGGCTTCAACATCGTGGCCTGGATCATGCCTTTCGTTGTGCTGCTGGTGGGCACGGGCTTGGTCGTTTACGTGGTGCGCACCTGGAAGAGCCGTCCCGCACCTGCGATGGCGATGGGCGTGCTGCCTGCGCAGGGCGCTGATCTCGAGAAATTCCGCGAACAGGCTCGCTCGGAGACCGAACTATGACAATAGTGTATTTCATATTTGGAATTGTAACTCTGGCTGTCGGATTCTATATTTTCAATGTACCGCTCGGTGAGGCCGTTGCTCCCGAGAAGACGCGCCTGAATTATCTCCAGGAACGTAAAGAAGTTATTTACGAAAACATGCGCGACCTGAACTTCGAATACCGTGCCGGCAAGCTTTCCGACGAAGACTACAACTCGCTCAAGGCCAGCCTGGAAGAAGAAGCCGCCGCTGTTTTGGCGGAAGCGGCACGACTGCAGGGCGCATCCGCTCCGTCTATTTCCGAAACGAAAGGGGTAAGGGCTTGAAGCTCTCCCGCTCCAGCATTTTTTCTCACTCTGGAATTCTTGCGGTCGTACTCGCTGCGCTACTCGGCGGCTCATTCGCGCCCTATGCCGTCTCACAAAGCCTGAGCGGCAAAGTCACCAACGGCACCACCGAAAAAGCTGCGGTTGGCGTGGATGTCACGCTGATCAAGCTGGCGCAAGGCATGCAGGAAGCCGATAGCACGAAGACCGATTCTGGCGGAAATTTTAAATTCAAATTGGATGACGCGAGCGGCCCCCACCTGATTCGCGCCACTTTCCAGGGCGCAACATACTTCAAGATGGCGCCCCCGGGAACCCCGTCGGTTGAGCTCACCATCTACGACGCTGCAAAAAAAATAGATGGATTGGCCTATACCGTCGACGTGATGAAGCTGCAAGCCGAAGGCGATCAACTGCACGGCACGCGCCTTTTCGCGGTCAACAATCAGTCCAAACCTCCACGCACGCAAATGGGAGAAACTACCTTCGAGTTCTATCTGCCCGAGGGCGCGAAAATCAGTTCGACCATGGCGAAAGGACCCAACGGACAGCCCGTCAAAGCTGCCGTCACGCAACAGAAAGAACGGAATCTTTATGCCTTCGCGTTTCCGTTGCGGCCGGGCGAAACACAGATGCAGATTGGGTTCGACATGCCATACA
The DNA here is from genome assembly GCA_043749225.1 of Acidobacteriaceae bacterium. GTDB lineage: Bacteria > Acidobacteriota > Terriglobia > Terriglobales > Acidobacteriaceae > JANXUC01. Next base: position 19,583 of record JAYVEP010000260.1, on the reverse strand, counting down.
AAGGCTCCTTGGAGCTGAATCCCAAATCGCCGTACCCGCTCGAACACTTTGTCGTTATGCTTCCGCAATCGATGAAGTTCGAAGCCATGTCCACCTCGTTCCAGACCATTAAGGAAGGTCCCGGCACCGGCTCAGCGAACGTGCAAGTGGCCACGCAAACGCAGCCCGGCCAGTCCTTGGCATTCAAGATCTCCGGCACTGGAACCTTACCGGCGGAGACCGAAAATGCCGGAGGCGGTCAGTCGCCCGGCGCTGGCGGGCCCGGCTCGGGCGCTGAAGGCCCGAATAACGGCGGACCTACCGGACAAGGCATGTCCAGCCGTCCAGGCGGCGGCCTCGGAGCGCCGATTGACGCCCCCGATCCGTTGGAAAATTTCCGGTGGTATATCCTCGGTGCCTTCGCGGCACTGCTGATCGGCGGCGGCTACTACGTGACGCAGCGCAACAAGAAAGCAGCCGCACTGGCAGGAAGCGGCGGCGCAATGGCCGCAGCCGTGCATTCCGATCCGTATTCCACGCCAACACCCTTTGCGCCGCATGCTTCGGCGTCGGTTGCCAGCGCACCAGTTCCCGCGCGGCAAGCACCGACCAGCGGCGCTGCCGCACCTGGAAGCCCGAGCCTGCTTCTGCAGGCCATGAAAGAGGAATTGTTCCAACTGGAGATGGACCGCCAACAAGGGCACATCTCCAAAGAGGAATATGAAAGCCACAAAGCGGCCCTGGACCAAACGCTAGCGCGAGCCATTCAGCGAGAATCGCGTAAAAACTAAGCGTTGCTTAAATTGATATTGAAGTGTGGGACCAGTGCGGAACCTTTACGCTCCGTCTGGTCTCTTTTTCTTTCGGTTAAACCAAATCACTTCAACTGCCAGCAGAACAACAACAATAATCCATGCTGCGGGGGACATGCTCTTACTTAGCGGCCGCATGTGAATGCAAGATTAAATTTCTTGCACAATCCGGCGAAAATTTCGGGTTTTTGTGAGGCGTTTATCCACAGAGGCAGGAGCCTGCCGAAATACGGGCACTACTTCACCGGCTCGACAAACACCGCGGTGCCATAAGCGAGCACCTCGGTCACTCCCTGCATCACTTCCGTTGCGTCGTAACGCGCGCCAATCACGGCGTTCGCGCCAAGCTCGGACGCATGCTGCAGCATCAGTTCAAAGGCTTCCGAACGCGTCTTCTCGCAAAGATTTGTTAGTAAAGTAATATTTCCTCCTATGATCGTTTGCAGGCCCGCTCCGATCGTGCCAAAGATAGAACGTGATCGGACGACAATGCCACGAACTACGCCGAGATTTTTCACGATGCGAAAATTGTTGAGTTCAAAACCCGTGGTGACCATGGGATGAATCACGCCTGGTCGGTAGCCTGCAGTGCTCATATTGTTCGCTCCTGGCTTCTAGCTCCCAGCTTCTGGCTTCCAGCTTCGAGCTCAATCCGCATGAGTATACGGAATGTTCAATCCATCTTACTCAAGTTCGGCTGCAATCGTGAATTTCGCTGCACTCCCGTCCCAGGACACTTTGAGAAGATTTGGCTTGCAACAGACCTGACAGTCCTCGACATAAGATTGACGGCGACCCGCCGACGAATCGACTTCCGTCTCGTTCCATTCCCCGCAGCCCGCACACTGAAAGCCCCCCGTCATCGATAGCCAATCCCCTGCCTTTCAGTATATCCATACTTGACCGTCACTCACATATGACTTACAGTCATCTTTGTGACGACATTCCGACGAAAGTCCGATTGGGGCAGTTTGTTCACTACCTCCACGCTGGTCAACGGTATCATGGGGCGTCGCGAACGCCGGACGTGCGAGACTCGCGAGCGAATTTTCCGCGCCGCCATGAATCTTTTCCGCGACCACGGATTCCAAAAGACGACTGTCGAGAACATCACGGAAGCCGCCGACGTCGGCAAAGGCACATTCTTTAACTACTTCCCCACCAAGGAACACGTCCTTGGCGTACTCGGCGAAATTCAACTCGACAAGTACGACCATGCCATGCGAATGGCCCAGGCTGGGGACGCACAGAGTGCCCTGCATTGGCTTTACCGCGCGCTGCCAGCGGAGGTCGCCAGCAGCCCCGAAATGGTCCGCAGCCTGGTCACCGTCTTTATGACCAGCGAAGAAGTACGCACCTTCCTCACTGCGGGTTTGCAGCGTGGTCGCGGGAAGCTGGGGGACATCTTTCAAACGGCTGTGCAGCGCGCGGAGATTCCTGCACACCACAAGCCCGCGGCACTAGCATTTCGTTTTCAGCAATCCACATTTGGTGCCATGGTGCTATGGACGCTGCAAACGCCAGCGCCGCCGATGGAGGAGTGGCTGGACGCCGGTTTTGATTTTTTCTGGGCCGCCGTTACCGCGCGACCAGAAGCTAAGAATAGAACAGCGTTGAAGCAGGAGTAGACTATGAACCGCAAACGACTCATCCCTATCGCAGCCATTTTGGTTTTGGGCATCGCGGCTTACATGTGGGCGTCGTCCCGCCCGAAACCGCTAGTCGCATCTGGCACCGTTGAGGCGCGCGATATTCGCGTTGGCTCCAAGGTTGGAGGCCGTATCGAGCAGGTGCTGGTGCGTGAAGGCGATCAGGTTACAGCCGGGCAAGTGCTGGTCACATTTGACGATCGCGAACTGAAAGCCACGCGCGACGCTTCTTTGGCTAACTTCCAGAAGCTGCAACGAGGCTACCGTCTAGAGGAAATCGAACAGGCTAAAGCAGTGGCCGCTCAGGCGCAATCCGACTACGCCCTGAAAAAGAACGGTGCACGCCAGGAAGACATTGACGCCGCCCGAGCCGATTTTGAAAGAGCTCATGCGGATGCGGCTCGCACGGAGAGCACATGGAAACGTGTGAACGATCTTTCCAACCAGAATATTTTCTCCAAACAACAACGCGACGACGCGGAAGGCGCATGGAAGTCCGCTACTGCTACGGAGCGCGCTGCAGGCGAAAAGCTGCACGCCCTGGAAAAGGGTTTTCGCCCCGAGGAAGTGGCTTCCGCAGAACACCGCTACCACCAAACGTTGGCGAGTGCAAAGCAGTTTCAGCACGGCAGCCGTAAAGAAGACATCGCCCAGGCACGGGCGCAGTTCGAGTTTGATGATGCCCGCTACCGGGAACGTCAAGTGGTGGCACCAGCGGCCTCAGTCATTGAAGTCATGGATGTTCGCCCCGGTGATCTCATCGCTCCCAACCTACCCATCGTGACGCTTTTGGAACACGACCAACTCTACATCCGAATCTATGTTCCAGAACCGGAGCTTGGGCGCGTCGCCCTCGGCCAGAAGGCGGAGGTGACCCTCGATTCCCTTCCCGGTCAGACGTTCGAGGGGGTCGTAAACCAAATCAATCAGCTCTCGGAATTTCTCCCTCGCAACGTACAGACGCGCGAAGAACGCGTTCATCAAATGGTAGGAGTGAAGATCCGCATTCCGGATTCCGGCGGGAAAATTCGTTCCGGCATGGCTGCCGACGTCAAGCTGGCTGAAATTGTATCTGGAGAGAAACGATGACCGATATCGCCATCCGCACGGAGAACCTCACGCGTCGCTTCGGTGATTTCACCGCCGTCTCCGACGTGAATATCCAAGTGCAACACGGCGAAGTCTTCGGTTTTCTCGGACCCAACGGCAGTGGCAAGACCACCGTCATCAAGCTACTCACCGGACTATTGCCTCTGAGCGGAGGCAACGCTTGGGTGGATGGTATCGACGTCCGCAAGGACCCGGAGGGCGTGCGCGAACATATCGGCTACATGTCGCAGAAGTTCTCTCTCTATGACGACCTCACGGTTTTGGAAAACCTGACTTTCTACGGCCGCATCTACGGACTGCGCCCTGAGAAACTTCGTTCCAGAATTGATGACATTGTTTCGCAAAACGTTCTTGGCCCCTACGTAAACCGGCAGGCGGGTAAGCTCTCCGGCGGCTGGAAGCAGCGCCTGGCGCTGGGTTGCGCCATGTTGCACGAACCCAAGATCATGTTCCTCGACGAACCTACGGCAGGCATTGATCCGGTCGCGCGCCGTCAACTCTGGGATTTGCTCTTCGATCTTTCGGGCAAGGGCATTACATTTTTCGTGACAACGCATTACATGGACGAAGCTGAGCGTTGCAGCCATGTCGCTTACATTTACTTTTCAAAACTGATTGCAGACGGCACACCCGCGCAACTGGAAGCCATGCCCGACGTAAATCCTGCGGGCACCCGACGCTTGGAAATCCGAACCACCGAAGTCACCCGCGGCCTGCGGCTGGTACGCAAGTTCCCGGGCATACACTACGCCACCGTTTTCGGACAGTCTGTACATGCGCTCGTCGACGACTCTTACGATCAGGAGGGGTTGGCCAAACTACTGAAAGGCGAGGGCATCGACATCACCGAAGTGCGCCCGCTAACCGCCAGCCTGGAAGATGTTTTCGTCGAACTGACCTATCGTCGGCAAGCTGAGATGGAGGGAAAACATGCGTAACCCGTTCCAGGGCATGAACGCTGTCATCTACAAGGAAATCATCCACATTCGACAGGACTCGGCTGCGATTTTCTTTGCCCTCTTCATTCCAATTGTGCAAATGACGATCTTGGGCTTCGGCATTGATACGAATATTCGCCAGATCAAGACAGTGATTTTCGACGACAATCAGAAAAGAGAAAGCCGCGAGTTCGTCAATCGCCTGCGCAATTCGGACACTTATCGCATCGTGAAGTACGTTTACTCCGACCAGGAGATGAACGAGGCCATCATCGGCGCCGAAGCCCGAGTTGGCATCAAGATTCCGTGGGACTACTCCGATCGCCTGCTGAAAGGCGAAACCGCGCAGGTCATGGTGCTGATTGACGGCTCCGACTCGTCCGTAGCGGGGCAAGCGATTAACGTGGCCACGGGAATCGGTCTCGATGAATCTCTCAAACGCATTTTAGGCGCACGGCAAACGTTACCTCTTCAGATCCGCCCCAAAGTCCTCTTCAACCCCGATTCACGCTCACCCAACTTCTTTCTGCCCGGGCTTATGGCGGTCCTGTTACTCAGCGTAACTACCTTCCTTACCGCCTTCGCCATTGTTCGTGAAAAAGAAAAAGGCACTCTGGAACAGCTGTTCGTAACGCCGGTCAAACCAATGGGACTGCTGCTTGGGAAAATTCTCCCCTACCTCGGAATCGGCTTTACCGAGTTATGCATTATCCTGCTGGCGCTGGTTACGATTTTCAAAGTCCCGATCCATGGCAGCGTCATTTTGCTCCTGATTCTTTCGATCCCCTACCTGTTCGTGTCGCTGTCCTTCGGCACTCTGATCTCAACCAAGGCTCGCTCGCAAGCGGAAGCCATGCAAATGGCATTCCTCACCTTTTTGCCCAGCATCTTTTTTTCCGGCTACATTTTTCCCCGCGAAACCATGCCACTGCCGTTTTACATCATAAGCATGTTCGTGCCAGCAACTTACTTCATCAATATCACTCGTGGCATCATCCTGCGTGGAGCAGGAATCCGGCATTTGTGGTTTGATGCTTTAATGCTCGTGATTATGGGTTCTCTGCTGTTTTTTGCGGCGGCCCGCAGATTCCAGAAGAAGGTGGTCGCAACGTAGTGACGAACTCAGTTGCCCTCGAAGTTTGCGTGGACTCCGTCGATTCCGCTCTAGCAGCAGAGCGAGGCGGCGCAACACGCGTGGAGCTGTGCAGCAATTTGTTCGAGGGAGGCACTACACCCAGCGCTGGGTTGATCTCCACCGTACGACACAAGACTTCGATTGCTCTGCACGTAATGATTCGTCCGCGAGCCGGAGACTTCTGCTATTCCGCCGACGAATTTGAGGTCATGCAGCAGGACGTTCTCACTGCAAAACAACTGGGCGCCAATGGCGTGGTTCTGGGGATTCTGAATAACGGCGGGAGCGTCAACATCGAACGAACGCGTAAGCTTGTCGAACTGGCGCGTCCACTCTCCGTTACTTTTCACCGCGCTTTCGATATGTCCGCAGATCTGTTTCGCGCTCTCGAGGACGTCATCTATACAGGCGCCAATCGAATTCTCACCTCCGGTGGTGAGCCTAGCGCGGTAGAGGGCCTCGACGCTCTGCAACATCTTGTGCAAGCTGCCAAGGGCCGAATCCTTCTGATGGCATGCGGCGGAGTGCGCGATCACAATGTCCGCGCCATCCTGGAGCGGACTCACGTTCCGGAAGTCCACGCGGGCATGGCCGACTCCGTGCCAAGTCCCATGCGCTACCAAAATAAGCGAGTCGCCATAGGGTCGGCCCAAAGCCGCGAATATGCACGGCTCGTGGTGCTGCAAGAGAGCGTTGAAAAGCTGGTTGGAGCTTTGCGTGAAGCAGCGCCGATTCCCACCCAACCCTGAGTTGCTCAGCGCGAAAGACTTTCACCCGCAGGCCTTGTAAGATGTCACCATGTTTTCGCGACGCAATTTTCTGCGCACTGCGGCAATACTTCCTGTAGCTCACGCCGCATCGGCTTTCCCTCTTTCCACCTCTGCAACATTGCCCCAGGCACTGGCATCCCTCAGCTCGCGAAAGAGCGAAGCCCAGCCTATCACTCGCGGAGAACGCGCGCAGCGTCAAGAAAGAGCACGTCGCTTGATGGCGGAAAACCATCTCGACGCCATCCTGCTGATGGCTGGAACCTCGCTTGACTACTTCACCGGAATCCATTGGGGGGGCGGAGAGCGCACCTTTGCTTGCCTGCTTCCAGCGAAGGGCGATGCCTTCTACGTTTGCCCCGCGTTTGAGGAAGGCCGTGCTCGCGAACAGTTTGCCGGCTCCCCAAACGCAGACCACGCTGATCTTCGCACCTGGCAGGCTGATCTTCGCACCTGGCAGGAGGATGAAAGCCCCTACCGCTTGATCGCCAGCGGACTCAAAGATCGCCGTATCGCAATCGGAACTCTCGGGATTGAAGAAACCGTTCGCTTCGTTTTCAGTGACGGCGTCTCTAAGTCCGTGCCTCAGCTCAAACTCTCCAGCGCGACTCCGGTCACCGCCGGTTGTCGCGCAATCAAGAGCGAGACCGAACTCGCGCTCATGCGCCTAGCATCGCAAGTCACACTGGCCGCCTACGAAGCCGCCTACCGTTCCATCCGCCTGGGCATGACACAAAATGAATTTGCGGATTTGGTCGCCAAGGCGCATGAGCGGCTGGGATTTCCCGGCGAGGCCAGTGTGCAAATTGGAACGTTTTCCGCTCTTCCCCATGGCTCCATAGAACCGCAAGTCATCCGCGAAGGCGCCATTCTTCTCATGGACGGCGGCTGCCAGGTCGAAGGTTACAGCTCGGACATCAGCCGCACATTTGTACTTGGCAAGGCTACGGACAAAATGAAGCAGGTCTTCGATATCGTCCACGCCGCGCAAACTGCAGCGCTCAAAGCCGCCCGCCCCGGCGTCGAGTGCCAAGCTGCAGACGCCGCCGCCCGCACTGTCATCACAGAAGCAGGTTTCGGCCCCGACTACGCACACTTCTCGCATCGCGTCGGCCACGGTATGGGAATGGATGGCCACGAGTGGCCCTATCTGGTCCGCGGAAATACCACACAAATGGCGCCGCACATGATGTTCAGCGACGAACCTGGCATCTATATCCGTGGCGAATTCGGCGTACGATTGGAAGACGATATGCACATCACGGAAAACGGCGCAGAATTGTTGACCCCGCAAAGCCCGTCGCTCGAAGATCCCTTCGGTAAAGGCTAACTCATATTGAGGCCCACGCTCATCGCAAACGGTACGTTTCACCCCATCCGCTGGGCTCTGCTCCTCGCGGTCGCAGTGCCGTTTCTTCTGCTGCTTCTAGCTGCGATCGCTAACGCCGGAAGCAATGCGGGACTTGCGCGCAGCGCCTTTCGCACCCTCCGTTGGATAGCAGTTACCGAACTTGCATTGTTCATCGCGCTCGCAACCGTTGGCGCAATTTACGAATATAGAAGCCGCGTCAGTGACCGCCACAACTTCCCTCCTCCGGGCAAGCTTGTTGATTTGGGCAGCTATAGGCTGCATCTCCAATGCGCCGGACCAAGCCTTGCACAGCAATCGCAAAACAGCTCACCCACTGTTGTTCTGGATTCAGGCCTGGTTGGTTCCGTGCTGGATTGGTGGCGCGTAATTCCAGAAGTGGCGCGCTTCACCCGCGTTTGCGCCTATGATCGAGGCGGCTATGGATGGAGCGACCCTAGCCTGCAACCTCGTACCCCCGCGGGAATCACGGCAGACTTGCACGCTCTGCTTGAAAGATCCGGTGAACGCCCTCCCTATATTCTTGTAGGCCATTCGCTCGGCGGACTCAACATGTGGTCCTACGCAAATCGCTACCCAGACGAGGTCGCGGGGCTCGTGCTAGTGGATTCCGCGCATCCACAACAATCATTTAATTTTCTATTTACGGAACGAGCCCGGCTTCTACTGCTCCGGTGGTCTTTGCGATTCGGACTGCCACGATGGAGAGGCTGGTGCGGCGGTGGTCAAGAAGACATCAGCCGGCTCAAGGCAGCCATCATTTGCCAACCCCGCTTCCAGACGAGCTATTACGAGCAACGCGCAGCTATGCCGAAGTACCTGGCTGAGGCCCGCGAGCTCACATCGCTCAACTCGACCCCTCTTATCCTGGTCTCGCGAGATCCGAATCGGCCTGAAGCAAACGCAAGCCGCGAATCAGAGTGGCAGAACTGGCAGCAGGATCTTGCCCGCATCTCGTCGAACTCTCGTGTCGTGGTGGCCAAGGGGAGCAGCCACAACGTTCCCAGTGAGCGCCCGGATCTGATCACCAAGGCCATTCGCGACCTACTAACCCACGCACGCGATTCCAGCTAGCGAAGCGTTTTCGCGCAGGTTCGAAAAAAGCGCTAAGAATTTCACCAGGAATCGGCTACCATTCCCACATGGCAAACCTTCCGATTTCCCGGCGTTCTTTCATAGCTTTGTCGGCGATGCTTCCCTGGGCGCTCACCAGTCGCGCTGCAACCGCGATTCCCGTCGGCCTTGAGCTTTACTCCGTGCGCGAAGCCCTGGCGCGCGATCCCCAAGGCACTGTCCGCTCCGTCGCAAAAATGGGATATGAGTGCGTGGAGTTTTACGCTCCCTATTTCCAGTGGACGGAAACTGAAACAAAGCAGATGCGGAAGCTGATGGACGACCTCGGCATTCGCTGCTACTCCACCCACAACGATGAAGGTTACTTATCACCCAAAAATCTCGGCCGGGTCCAGGATATGAATTCGATTCTGGGCAGCCGGTACGTCGTACAGGCTTGGTCCGAACCGAAGACAACGGTCGACGCATGGAAGGCCGTAGCGGACAATCTGAACGTGGTTGCGGAAAAGCTGGAGCCTGCGGGCTTGCATGTCGGCTATCACAACCACGATCCCGAATTTAGGCCCATGAATGGCGTTCGTCCGATTGAGATTCTAGCCAAAAACACTAAGCCTTCCGTCGCGCTTCAGCTCGACGTGGGTACTTGTCTCGAGGCCGGTTCCGATCCCGTAGCGTGGATCAAGGCGAACCCCGGCCGCATTCGTTCCATGCACCTGAAAGATTGGTCCTCCACACCAGGCAAAGCCTATTCGGTTCTGCTGGGAGAGGGCTCCGTAGATTGGAAAAGCATATTCCAGGCAGCCGAAAATGGCGGAGGAGTTGAGTACTACCTCATCGAGCAGGAAGGTAGTAGATTTTCTGAAATGGAAACAGCTCGGAAGTGCCTACAGGCCTTCCAGGAAAAACATTCCGGCTAGCCGTTTCTCGGTCACTTCAACTGGACAACCAAAATCTGCCCGTCGGAAAAAAACGTTCCACCCGTCGCGGTGTGCGCTTCCTGAAGCGGGTCGGCTGGCGCTACATGGCTCAGTACTGCGACCTCGCCTGTTGAATCCAGCGTTTCACCCAGGTATTCGCGCTCTTTATCGATTGCCGGATCAATCTTGTGGGTCAGGCCATTGTTGCGCTGGTCCTTTTCAAAGCCAATATCGTGCGTGGCCGCACCTACCCACAAAGTTCTCCCCTCGATTTCCATCGACGCTTTCCAAATTCGCAAATGATGACGCTGCTTCACCATTTGGACCGGCTCGGCGTGCTCGTAACCGAAATCCTGTACTCGTCCGAAGAGATAAAGCGGACTCATAGGCATAGCTAAATAGGCGTCTTTCGACAATGTAGAAAAGAGTGCATGCGCCACAGCTTGCGTCTTGTCTTTGTCGGCCAGCATCCATCCAGCGTCTTCGTAGATCTTCATCAAAGCTTCCTTCGAGCCGATGATCATAAAGTTGACCATGTCGCCGGGATTACCCTGTTGGTCGCCAATGCGTCGCGGGATTTGTTGCAGCACTTCCTGCGAAACCTCGATCTTCTTTTCAACCGCCGTATGCGCCGCCGCTGAAAGCACCTGCACTTTGGTATGGAAGCTGCCTTCACCGGATTCACTGCCGGCCTGATTCATTCCGAGAAACAGACGCCCCGCCCGTCGAACACTCACTTCCTTTTTCGCTCCAACCGCAAACGGAATCGCGGATTCGCCCTCTCCAATGCGCCCGATCAGGCTGCCTGCCCCCGCTGCGTTTACGGGAAGCGAACGCATCAAATCCGTCCAACTACGCTGCATCCCCTGCGGACTGGCGAACTTTGACTGGTACTTTACCTGGCCATCGGACTCGATCAAGACAGTCTCGCCCACGGCTAAATCAATCCCCGTATCCGTCCATGGCGTAGCCCCGGGAATATCCAGTTCCTTAATAAGTTTGGGCGCTGTAGCGCTGTTTGCAGTGGCGGTAGCAGCGGAACTTTCTTGCGCTCGGCCCGTCACCCCAGCGAAAAAAACAAGAGCAAGCACTACTGGCAATATCAATGAGCGAAGATTAAGAGATCGGAAAACCATGAGCAGTTTCCTCAAAGCGGTAAGTGTCGAAACGTTCAACCAAAGAAAGCAGCGTCAGTAACGTTGCCTGGCACAGCCCCTTGACCGCTATTATAGCTAGTGCAGCCCCTCTATGCCCTTGCAAGCACGCCCTCATGAAGATCGGATGATCGTGCTCTACGACGGCCTCTGCGGCCTCTGCGACGGTGTCGTCCAGTTTCTCCTGCGACACGACTCCAAAGATGTGTTCCGCTTCGCTCCCCAGCAAAGCGGCTTCGCCCAACAAATCCTCACTCGCCACAGCCTCGACGCCACTACCACTGAAACCATCTGCCTGATCGAGAACTACGGCCAGCCGAGCGAACAACTCCTGATCAAATCCGCTGCCACCCTGCGCATAGCAGAAGGCCTAGGCGGAATCTGGAACGCCGCCCGAATTGCGAACCTTCTGCCTCGACCACTGCGCGACGCAGCCTACGACTGGATCGCCCGCAATCGCTTCCGATTCTTCGGCAGGCGGGCCGAGTGCCGCTTGGCCTCGCCAGCGGAGCAGCATAAGTTTTTGGCGTGAAATCCCGGCCAACTTCCCTGCCGATCTCCACATCCTACTTAGGGCGAATCATATTCCGGAGGATTCTTATGCTCAAGATATCCAGGCTAGCCCTGATTCTGTTTGCGATCGTGCCCGCGCTCCATGCACAAGCGGTGTTGCCCAAGGCCAACGTATTCCTCGGCTATTCCTACAATCACTTCAACGTAGGCCAAGGTTTCATCGTGCCGAGCACCTCCAACAATATCAAAGGCTACGAGTTCTCTGGCGAGGCACAGGTTCTACCGTTCTTAGGGATCGTTGGCGATGTTAGTAGCTACTACGGAAATGCGACTGGTATCGGTCCGCTTTGCCCCGCGCCTCGTTGCACGGGCATCGGCAGCTACAGAATCCGTGAGCAGAACTATCTCTTTGGACCGCGCGTATCAGTCGCCCTCGGCAGAATCACGCCCTTTGCACAGGCCCTCGTCGGCATAGGCCACACTTCTTCAGGGGCAGCCTCGGACACATCTTTTGCTACCGCTCTCGGCGGAGGCGCCGACTACAGGCTGCGCGGACCGCTCGCATGGCGCTTCCAGGCCGATTACCTGCACACCAGATTCTTCAGCACGCACCAGAACAACATCCGGGTCGCCACCGGCATCGTGTTCCGTTTCTAGTTTTTCACCAAACTCATCCGCCGGCGATCGAGGGCACAATCAACACTTGATCGCCGTCGCGAAACTGATACGCATCGCCGCCTAGAAAACGCACGTCCTCATCATTGATGTAAATATTGATAAACTGCCGCACCTTGCCACTCTCGTCGCGCAAATGCTGCGTAATCGACGGATGTTTCGTTCCAAGGTCATTCAGTAATCCCGGCAAGTCAAAGCCTTCACACTCAATCCTCGCAGCGCCATCCGTAAACCGCCGCAATGCGCTAGGTATTTCCACAGTAATTTTCATCACAATCCTCGTCTCGAAATCAAACTTCAAGGGTGCCCCGTCCTTCTTTCGCGTTCTTTGCGAAAGAGGGCGGGGGTTTTCGCAGGCACTCAGCGGAAGAACTTAGGCCACCGCCGCCTGCCTCTCACCCAAGCAAGCCTCAAACGCCGCCAGCTTCGGCTCAATCACCACATCGTCGTAAGCCTCGTCAGCCAAGGCATCCAACGTCTTCAGACCGTTCCCCGTAATACAAGCAACAGTCGTTTCGTGCGCCTGAATTCTTCCCTGCTCCACCAATTTGCGCGTTACCGCCGTCGTCACGCCGCCCGCCGTCTCCGTAAAGATGCCTTCCGTCTCCGCCATCAAACGTATCGCTGCCACCGTTTCGATATCGGAAACATCCTCAGCCCAACCGCCACTCTCACGAATCCCGCGAATCGCATAAAACCCATCCGCCGGATTCCCAATCGCCAGCGACCGCACAATCGTCGACGGCTTCTGCGGCTCAAACATTTCGTGACCACCCTTGACCGCCTTCGAAATCGGCGAGCATCCCGTAGCCTGCGCCCCAAAAAACTTCACCGACTTCGGCTCCACCAACTCCAGCTCAATCAACTCTCCAAACGCCTTCTGAATCTTCCCAATCAGCGACCCGCCCGCCATCGGCACCACCACGTTATCCGGCAACCGCCAGCCCAGCTGCTCCGCAATCTCGTAACCCACCGTCTTCGACCCCTCCGCATAATACGGACGCAGGTTCACGTTCACAAATCCCCACGGCAACTGATCCGCAATCTGCGAACACAGTCGATTGACCTGATCGTAATTTCCCTTGATCTTGACGACGTTCGCGCCATACACCCGCGTATTCAGCACCTTGGCGGCTTCGAGATCCTGCGGAATAAATATCCACGCCTGCAACCCCTCGCGCGCAGCCTGCGCCGCTACGGCATTCGCAAGGTTTCCGGTAGAAGAACATCCCACCACGCCAAACCCAAATCTCTTCGCCGCCGCCAACGCCATCGCAACCACACGGTCTTTGAACGATAATGTCGGAAAACAAACCGCGTCGTTCTTCACGTAAAGATGATCCAAGCCGACAGCCTTCCCCAACTTCCGCGCGGAAACCAGCGGCGTAAAACCCACCGGCAACGTGCTCGAATATCCATGCGGCACCGGCAAAAGTTCGGCGTAGCGCCACAGATTCGTAGGCCGTTGCGCGATGTTGTCGCGCGTAAAAGTTCGTCGCACAAAATCGAGATCGTAAGCGACCTCGACGGGCGAAAAACACTCCTCGCAAATTGACCGGGGAGCGTTCGCCGACCGCCGCCCACACTGGCGGCACTTCAGTTCAAAATGGAGGCTGGCTGGATCAGACGCTAGTTGGGCTGTTTCAAATTGCGTTTCAAAAGCAGTTCGGATTGAAGCGTTCATACGGCACTCCTGCCCGCCGGGGCTTGGTATCTGGAATTCGCCGTAGAGATGTAGAAAATCTTGCTCGGAGGGGCAAATGAAAAAGCCCTCCTGCCAAAGCATTCGGAGGACTCAAAAACTTTCTGAGCGGACCGTACACTGTTTAGCAGTTTTTAGCGTGGAGCAAGTTGCCTAAATCGCCACGTGAATTCGATTCTACAGAGAAAATCGGCTCTGTCAAGCGGAACTTAAGAAAAGCTTGCGTATATAGTATTATTACTATATGCTCTCGTCATGCCCTCCCCGGACCGACCTCGCATCGCGTCCATCTCCTGGGAGGGAGATTCGTGGAGAGTTCTGAAGTCTTGGCCCAAGTCAATGCAATGGGACTTTGGCAACTCTTTGCGCGAGATGCAGCACGGGCGACCCGCGAAGCTGAACGTACGCCCCATGCAGTCCATCGGCCCGGGCGTTTTCGAGTTAAAGGACGCCGACGACAAGGCGTGGTACAGGATGGTGTACCTCGCACGGGTTCAAGACGTGATTTACGTTTTAGATTGTTTTGAAAAAGACACGGCCAAGACGGAACGCAAGGACTTGAACACAGCACGAAGCCGCTTATCAGCGGTCAAACAGCGCATGCAGGAGGAGCGGAAAAATGAAAAGCACAAACCAAAAGAATAAGCCCGGCCATATGACCGTGGGCGATCTCTTCGACGATCTCGGCTTTTCCCCCGCAGATACGCTGGAGGCCAAGGTCAAGGCCGACATCTGGCAGGCTCTAATCGAATACATCGACCGGAACCACCTCAATCAAGCCGATCTAGTGTTGCGGCTCAAGGCCCACCAACCGGACGTCAGCAATCTACTGAAGGGGAAGATTTCCAGAGTCAGCATCACCCGATTGATTCAGTACGCTGGTCGATTGAATCTGGAAGCCCGGGTAAAAATCGCACCGTCTCGCACCGGGAATGCTCTCAGTTCAAAGTCAAGTAAAGATAGGACGCAATTCATTTCCGCCTAGAGCAGAGAAATTTCAGGTTGCTGGCGAATAGGGGATACGATAAGTGGCCTTGGAAGTGTCCTTCGCCAACAAGTTCCGAGTGAATTCCTGGACGGGTTGCGGAGGTTGATTGCCGATGGCGAAATCGAATTGGCAATTCTCGAAAACCAGCGTATCTCCATTCACATTAAATATGTTCGACGCAGGCTTTCCATTGATCTTGATCTGAGTGGGGCGGTTCTTGAAGGCCACGACTAAGTTGACGGGGCCTCCTCGATAGACGACCAAGCAGTGACTGAACCTCAAGAAAGTGAAAATATTCTGCAAAATGGAATTCACTTTTTCGTTAGCTTTTGGAGAATCTAGCGTAAACCGACAGTTTTCATAGTATGGGGGAGCGAACTCGTCCCGATAGCCATGTGATTTCAGTGGCTTAAAACCGAGCATCTTCGAGGTTAGTTTTGTCGGTACGTTAACGGCAAGGATTTTCTGGGGCACTGGATCTTTGTCCGTGCACTCAGGAAGGTTTTCGCTAGGCGAGACCCTAGTTTCCGATCGATAACTGATGAACTCGGCCGCAGCAGGCCAAAAGCTGGGAGTACCGGACTCTGTCTTGGAAAGCCTCTGTCCAACATCCTCGATGTTTTGAGAAGAGACGGTCAAATTTAGCTGACGCAGCGTAATAACGGCAGTCTTAAGGTCAGGAAGCGTAGCCTTGAACTCCGCCAGCGGGAGCGAGGCATGACGAGCGAAGCGCAGCTTAGCCAAGTCTCCCGTTAATTGCTCTATATTTTTCGTAATTTTTTCGAGGTCGTTTTTTGTATTGGCTCGAAACGTAGCCTCCTCTGCAAGGCGAGAGTTGGCCTGATGGTACTGGGTGAGAGCTATTCCCAGCAATGCAACGGGAATCGTCAGAATCGCTGCCAAGATACCCCACTCCCTCAAAAGCGCGAAGGCCTTCGCCCAGCCACTCAGCTTAAGAGGAGCAACGGCTTTCTCAATCGCCTGTTAGATTGCCGCGTGTATGGCCGGCCAATCCTCTTTTCGGATCGCCACGAAAATCCCTTTTTTGAGAGCGAATTCCTAATTCACGTCGAACTGCTCCTGATGCAAACTCGCGTCCGACTTGATGATAATCGTCCGCTTGGTCAGCTCTTCCATCTCCAGCAGCCACTTGCCATTCTGACCTTTCAGCACCTTCGCCACTTCCGGATTCACGCGCAGCATCATGTCGCCTTGGGCGTTCGCCTTGTTGCCCATCTTGCGCATCTCGACGTAAATTTCGTTGCAAACGGTCGCAGCGGATTTTACATACCCCGTCGCCGTGCAATACGGACACGGCGCGCCAATCGTGCGTTCCAGCGACTGCTTCACCCGTTTACGCGTAATGGCCACCAGCCCGAAATCGTTGAACGACAGCACTTTCGACGGCGCACGATCCGCGCGAAGTTCTTCTTCCAGAACCTGCATCACTTTCTGCCGGTTGCGTCGCTCGTCCATATCGATAAAGTCGATAATGATAATTCCGCCCAGATCGCGCAGCCGAATCTGTCGCACAATTTCTTTGATGGCATCCACGTTCGTCTTCACGATCGTGTCTTCCAGGCGCGTCGTTTTGCCGACGTATTTGCCAGTGTTGACGTCAATCGCCACCAGCGCTTCCGTCTGGTTGATGACGATGTAGCCGCCGCTCTTCAGCCATACTTTCGACTTCAGCGCCTTGTTCATTTCCTCCTGCAGTCCAAACTGCTCGAACAGAGGAATATCTTTGGAATAAAGCTTAATGCGCTTCATCAACCCGGGCTGGAAGCGTTGCGCGAAGCGCAGTACGCGCTCGTACTCCGTTTCGTTATCCACCCAGATTTGCGAAAAGTCGGACGTGACTTGATCGCGCAGAACGCGCTCCACCACATTTAAATCGTGGTAAATCAGTGCCGGAGCCTTCGAGGTTTCCGCGCGCGTCTTAATCTCGTGCCACAGACTCTTCAGGAAACGAATATCCGCGCGCAACTCATCTTCCGCTGCGCCCCCAGCCGCCGTTCGAACAATGAAGCCGCCTACACCATTTTCGCGCTCGCTCACCACAATGCGCTTCAGCCGCATCCGCTCTTCATCCGAACTGATCTTGCGCGATACGCCCACATGGTTCACCGTCGGCATATAGACCAGGAACCGCCCCGGCAGCGCGATATGACTCGTGATGCGCGCGCCCTTCTTGGCAATCGGCTCTTTCGCAATTTGAATCAAAACGTCCTGGCCCGCCTTCAATAGGTCCGCAATCTGCGGCGTCGGACCATCATGACGACGGAACCGGCTCGCTCCACTATTGCCCCCGCTGCGCTGCGGACGTCCGCGACGCGGACTGCCTCCACGCTCGCCTCCACGCTCGTTGCGCTGCGTCCGTTGCATAAAAGCCGCTGTGGCAGCCGGAGCGCGCACTTCCGCCCGCGTGCCCGCTGGCTCTCCACGATAATCTCCCGCAGCCTGTGCCTCGGCTTCTTCCTGAATCTGTTCCAATTCCGCTTCTTGCTGCTGCTCCATCTGGAACTCTTCCGCCAGTTCGGCGGCATCCATCGGAACTTCGGCTAGCTCGTGCAGATCGTCATGCACGCGGCCCTCGGCGCTCACAAATGCGTTCGGCTCCCGCGTTTCCTCTTCCATCTCTTCATAGTTGCCGTGTTCCGGAACGTGCTCGGAGTAAGCAGCCAGCTCGGTCTCATCTTCGTCGATTTCCTGCTCCTCAATCACCCCTGCCGTACTGCCGGAGTAGAACGAAAGCGGCTCCTGCACCTGCGTTTCACGCGGTGCATGCACCGGCTCCTCAACTACCGATTCTTCTAGAACCGATTCATAGGTCAACGGCTCTTGAATCCTGCTTTCGACCGGAGTCGCTTCCGTCGCTACGGAGTGCTCGAAAACCTTTTCGTGATGTTGTTCCTGAACCCGTTTGTGCACAGTTTGTTCTGGAACATGCTGACGAACTTCTTTCTGAACCGCGATTTCCTGAACTTCAATGTGTTCTTCAATGTGTTCTTCAACCCGCTCTTCCACCGGTGTAGCCGCTACGACTGGCGGCGCCACAACCCCTGCGGCCCCACGACGTCTCCGCGGCTTCGGCATATCCAGGATCGCTGGAATTGCCACGATCACATCTTCGTGATCGTCCCCGGCACCGGGGTCTTCAACCTCAACTTCTGGAACATACGCGTGCGGCGTCACTGTTTCTTCGTGAACGGCGTAACCATCGGCTTGGTCGTCGCGATTCGCAACAACAACGGCGGGAGCTTCGGTCTCGGCCACCGGCGCAACAAGATCTACCTGCGAGGACTCGCGAACCGTAGCTTCCGTTTTGGTTTCAGTAGCTGCTTCTTGCGCCCGCACCGCAGCCGCCTTGGCTTCTTCGGTCAGTGCAAAAGCTGGCTCGTCGTCGGGAAAATTACTAGACAAAGCCGCAGTTGGCTCCGGTGTTCGCCGTGCAGGCGGAGGAAACGCTGCTGCTGGACGGTTCTTATATTTCGAAAGCGATTCGCCCGGAAGAATCATGGGCTGGTAACCAGCAGGAGGACCGAATTCCTCCACCGCAGCTTCGCGTGGACGCGAGGAGCGCGACTCCCAAGTTCTGGGTTCGGAATATCTTGACTCCGAAGATCTGGATTCCGACGACCGCGGCTCCGTACTTCTTGACTCAGAACTTCGCGACTCCGTGCTTCTGGATTCCCCGCTTCTCGGCTCAGACGACCGATGCTCCGAGTCGCGACGTCCACCGCGACGGCGTCCACCGCGTCCACCACGCCCTCCTGCATTCCGATCGCGATTGCCACCATTCGATCGTGACTCATAAGCCCGCGGCTCACCAGACTCACGCGGCGCACGACTCTCGCCCGACATCGCCGCACGCTCGCCGCCATTCTCCTGCGAGGACTCAGCTGGGTAGGCGTCATAGTCCGCTGTTTCGCCAGACCCTTCCGACCCTTCGGCAGGCATGGGATGCGCGGGGACAATTTCCTCATCCCCATCGCCCTGGTCTTCTAATTCCAGAAAATCGGAGACGTACAGAAAGGCGTCGCGCTCCAGGCCAATGTCTACGAAGGCAGACTGCATGCCAGGCAGCACCCGAGTGACACGACCCTTATAGATGGAACCGGCGAGTGTGTATTCTCCTTCGCGTTCCAGATAAATTTCGGCGAGTTGATCGTCTTCGACAAGCCCCACCTTCGTTTCGTGGGGGGTAGAGGTTACAAATAATTCTTTGTTCATTCAGACTCCGCGTCCGCTTCCGCCTTTCGGAAGCAGACTTCACCGACCGGAGCCAGGTTTCAGATCAAAGGAAAAGCGGAACTCAACATGGCGACTGAGGCGCACCCAGACACACCGGACCATCCACATGGTGGCCCGCTCCTGGAGTCAATCTCTGGTTTCAACGGATAATTTGTCTTCACCGAATCGCTTTGCCGCACTACCCCGGTTTGTGTCCGCTCTCTCCACACTTGGGAGGGGGCCGTTACCCGCCGGATCGCGCTGAAGTCTCTCTAGTTCCGCCCGGTCTTCGTTCGTTGCCTCTGGGCCGGTGACTTGCCCTCTTTACGC
The DNA here is from genome assembly GCA_043749225.1 of Acidobacteriaceae bacterium. GTDB lineage: Bacteria > Acidobacteriota > Terriglobia > Terriglobales > Acidobacteriaceae > JANXUC01. Next base: position 238 of record JAYVEP010000260.1, on the reverse strand, counting down.
GAGGGCTATCGTGATTAGCTGCTAGCTAGCAGCTCCTAACTTGTGCTGCTGATTTCTTCCAAGTTCCTGCAACTGCTTCAATATCTTGGTCTTACGTTGAATAAATCCCGTCAAAAATTCTCTCTAGTTCACAAACCGACGCATGCGGACGTTCATCACAATTCCCAGCGCCAAAAACATGAAAAGCACTGACGATCCGCCGTAACTCATCAGCGGCAACGGGATCCCGGTGACAGGC
>JAYVEP010000259.1:0-8018 GCA_043749225.1 Acidobacteriaceae bacterium | reverse complement strand
CGGTGCCGGATAACGATGTCCAGAAGCTCGTGACGATGGCTTCCATCATAGAAAAAGAAACGGGGGCATCCGGGGAGCGCGGCGTAGTTGCCAGCGTTTACTACAACCGTCTCAAGAAGAACATCGCTCTCGACGCCGATCCCAGCGTCATTTACGCGCACCTGCTCAACGGCACGTACAGCGGAGCGCTGCATCACTCGGATATGTCGATCAATTCTCCCTATAACACCTATCGCAATGCTGGATTGCCGCCGGGGCCCATTGGCAATCCCGGACGCTTGGCTCTCGAAGCTGCCATGCATCCCGCCGCGTCCGACTTCTATTACTTTGTGAGCGACGGCAAAGGCCGCCACCGCTTCGCAAAAAGCCTGCACGAACACAATCAAAACGTAGCAGCCTTCCGCCGCGCCGTAGCTTTGCGAAATCAATAGTTCTAGCCAACTGCAGAGATCACATTCCCCGGCACCTGACGTTCAGCGGGATGCGGTAACTCAATGCCGTCCTGCAGCAGCAGCGCATCGTACAAAGGCATTGGGCTCCAGTGGTGGGACAGAGTGTAGGACAACATGTTGGAAATCATCAACGGCAGTATTAGCTCGTAGTTGCCCGTCATTTCAAAAATGATCAAGATGGAAGTGATGGGAGCGCGGATCAGTCCCGCGAACACCGCTCCCATGCCCACCAGGGCAAATGCTCCAATCGATTCACCGGAGTGTTGAAAGACAGCTTGATCCAGATGTCCGAAAACGCCTCCTAGCATGGCACCAACGAATAAGGCTGGCGCGAAAATTCCTCCCGCACCGCCGCTGGCGTAAGAAAAAACGGTCGCTGCAATTTTCAAGAAACACAGCGCCAGCATTACCTTCAAGGTCAGGCTTCCCGCCAGAGCCGCCGAAAGTACATCGTATCCGCCGCCGTTGATGCCGCCCGTTTTGACGCTGATCATCGCGGCAACCGCGATGGCTCCCGTCACCGCTCCGCCAATTGCTGGATGAATCCATGCCGGAACCGCGTGCCATCCCTTGAAACGCAGGCGTAGGCGCAACAGACTTTCACGAAACAATGCGGAAACTCCCGCTGCAACCAGACCAAGCAATCCATAAGCCAACAACTGCGAAGCATGTTCCAATCCGTATGTGACTGCCACATGGAGAACCGGGTGGTGACCGAGGATGCTGCGCTCGACCACCGCCGCGATGGCGGCAGCTACTACCACACCGGTCAAGAGAGTCTGGTCCATTTCGCCCACAACTTCTTCGACAGTGAAAATAATGGCGGAGATCGGGGCGTTGAATGCCGCCGCGATTCCGGCTGCCGCTGCAACCGGCAGCATTCTATGCCGGCTCTGTGGCGTGATCGGCAAATTGCGCGCAATTTTATTTATAATTCCTGAACAAATCTGCACAGTGGGTCCTTCGCGCCCCAGAGAGGCGCCACTGCCAATCTGCAAAATGCTAAGGAAGAACTTGCCGACAGCATCGCCAAACGACAGTCGCTCGCTGCCGAATGCGTAGGCGGCCTTCACCTGAGGAATTCCGCTGCCAGCCGCGCCCGGCACAACGTAGGTCAGGAGTATTCCGGCAACGAGTCCACCCAGCGTGGGCGTGGCCATGACCCAAAATATCCAAGAATGGTTGGGAGCGGCAAACGCTCGGTCAATCATGCGACGTTCTGCAAACTGAATGCCAAGGTGAAATGCGACTGCCGCCAAACCGCAGATCGCGCCCGTGACGAGAGTGAACGCAAATACACGTTGTCGTTCTGTTGGAGCGTAGCGGTCAAGCACTGGGCGGGCTCGATCCCAAAAAGACGTTTTCTGCTCAGCCATGAACGGAATTCCCCTCCAAAAGAGTTTACGTTGTCCTCTAGCTTCCGAGAACCTGAACCCTGGCAAGCTATACTGAATCCATCCAGTCATAGCATGATGCGCCCCCTGCCAATTCGTCTGTCACTAGTCCTTGCCTTAATCCTGCTCTCCGGCGGCTGCCTTTTCCGCGCCCGCAAAGTCGAGCGGGTAGTCAGCAGCGCCCCCCTCAAGACCGCCACCCAGCAGGACTTGATCGACTACGTCAACCGTGAAGCCGCCAAGATTCGCACCATGCAGGCCACCGTCGATATCGACACCACGGTAGGCGGTGCAAAGAAAGGCAAAATCACCGATTACCAGGAGATTCGCGGCTATGTGCTGGCCCGCAAGCCCAACATGTTGCGCATGATCGGCCTGCTGCCCGTGGTCCGCAACCAAGCCTTCGATATGGTCAGCGACGGCCAGGGCTTTAAGCTCTGGATATCGCCCAAGAACCGCTTCATTGTTGGCAAGAACAACGAACAGGTTTCGGATGGCAAGCAGACGCTGGAGAACCTCCGGCCGCAGCACATCTACGACGCGTTGCTGTTGCGCGAAGTCGATCCCGAGAAGGAAATCGCGGTCCTTGAAAACGAAGAAGAGATTGTTCGCGACAAGAACGGCAAGCCAGTCGAACAGTCGGCCTACCATCTGGATATCGTGCGCAAAGGCGAGCACGGCTGGTTTCTATCGCGCAAAATCATCTTTAGCCGCACTGACCTTCTACCGCATCGCCAGCTGGTCTACGACGACCATGGCAATCTCGCCACCGATGCCCGCTATGAGAAGTACAAAGACTACGAAGGCATCACGTTCCCAGCACAGATCGAAATCGTTCGTCCCCGCGAGGAGTACGACATCGTGCTGAACGTGATCAAGCTGCAACTCAACGGCACGCTGGCGGACGACAAATTCACGCTGGAACAGCCCGCTGGGGCTGACGTCGTGCATTTAGGTGCGACTGCTGCGAAGGCGCCCAGCACGGAGTAACTTTTTCGGGCTTCGACGGGCAGCCTCAAAGAGAAGAGGGTCGGGTTGACTCCGGATTGTCGCTTCTCTATGCTTGAGCGTCGCTTTAGGGCGGCTGTTGTAAGCGAGGTCTATTCCGATGTTCCCAGCCCCCTCAAGTACTTACCCCCTCCTCTCTCGCACTTATCAACTATTAGTAGTATTTTGCGCGCTAAGTCTTTCGCTTTCGGTTGTCTCATGCGGCGGCAGCGGCAGTAGCTCCCAACCTCCACCGCCTAGTCTGTCCCTAACTGCGTCGCCGAACCCATTAGTTATTTATCCAAGTAGTAGTTTCACGGTCAAAGTATCTGCCACCACAAACACTTCTACGGCGCCAACTATCACGTCGGTGCAGTTGCCGTCGGGCATAACGACAATCACCACATTCCCACTTACAGTCCCGTCAGATGGAGTGTCGATCACCTTTCAAACCGCCTCAACAATCACTGCGGGCACTTATACTCTGATGTTTGCCGGGGTCGCTGGACCTGCTACTGCCTCCGTCAACATTTCGGCAACGCTACAAACCAATCCGCCATCTTTCTTTTTTGTCGCTGGGCTCGCCTCGGAGGTGGGAATCTCCTTTGGTGGTTCTGGGCAGGCGCAGTTCACGATCCAGGCCAACGGACAGGCTTTCTATAACGTTCAGCTTTCTCTGTCAGGGCTTCCTGCAGGTACAACCGCGACAATTAGTCCCCAGACAATTACGCCCGGCCAGTCAGGGGTGGTTACGGTAACCGCTAGCAGTGCGGCACCCGAATCACAGAACGTGACGGTAACTTTAACTGGCACGCCGTCGGCGCCTGTGGCTCCGGCCAGCACAACGTTTCTGGTGGATGTGACACCAAAGCCCGGTTTCTTGCCGAATAACCGGACCGACTACGTTTCTACCGACGATACGCCTTACGGCGCAGTCTATGATCCTGTTCACCAGTTGATATTCGCGAGCAACACCGCGTGGAATCGGGTCGAGGTTATCTCTTCCACCACACATGCGATTGTTGCGCGGATTCCTATCCGCGAGCCCCGGGGTATTGATATCACGCAGGACAAGTCCACTGTATGGGTTGCCACGGGATCGAGACAGATGTTCGCGATCAATACGGCGACCCTGGCGTTGACGCGATACCTGCTTCCGGTTGGCTCAGTTGGCTATTGGGAAGGCAGTCAGCTTTTTACGCTGGCCGACGGTACCTTGATGATTGTCCTCACGCAAGGTACCGGTTTGCCCTCTTCCGGCATCGCGGTCTAGAACCCGGTATCGAACGCCATAACTTTCCCGAGTCGCCCAGGCGGGCTTCCCGACGGTGTTTACAAATCTGGCGACGGAACACGGGTGTTTTTTATTGCCAGTAGTTCGGACGGTGCCGCCTTGTACTACGACGTCGCGAGCAAGAAATTCAGCAACTTGGTAACCCTCGGTGGTTATGCGATCGATGTGAGCGTGAATGTCGATGCTACTCGGGTCGTGATTTGCGACGCCAATGGACCCAACATGTACGACGGAAGTTTTAATTTGATAGGCCCGCTTCCTGGCTGCGGACTTGGTCCGGTGGGGTTTTTTGCGGGAGGGTCGGTGTTCAGCGCCGACAATCGTTATCTCTACCAGGAAATTTCCTCGCGTAATCCTGTGATTGCCAAGATTGACCCAAACACCTTGAACGTCATCAGCGTCGCTCCCGCGATGCCCATGATTCCGGTCATGACTCAGTTGAGCCAAGGGTTTTATCTACCTATTCCGTTCGCGGTGGATAGCACCGGAATGATTCTCGGAATCGAAGATTACGGAATTGCTTTCGACGACGCTACCTTCGCACAGAGCTACTCCAACTCTCAGCCGGGCACGCCCAATTTCATGCAGCATATGGATCCCTATTTCGGCCTCCTGAGTGGCGGTACTACGTCGGGTGGTTTCGGAAATTCATTTTCAATCACGCCAGATGTTTGGTACGGAGCCAATCGTGGCACCGCTAGTTTGTCGAATACTGGGGACGTGGCGATTACATCGCCAGGCGGGAATCCGCCCGGCCCGGTCAATATCAAATTGCTGTTTCCAGATGGTCGCGAGGTGTTCGATCCTCTCTTTTTCTCATATGGTCCCTACCTTCAATTTGCCCAAGTCTCCGGTGCGCCCCCGCAGGGAAATGTTTCCGCTCAGGTTGTCGGTTACGGTCTGCCCGGCGATAACATAACCGGGAATCTAACCGTGGGGGGATCTTCGGCGGCATTGGCACCGCCGGGAGTCAATGGTTTGCCCTTTGCCGGAACGCCGTTTCCAAACAAGGTTCTTACTTACACCGTCCCAGCGGGCCTGCCCGGCTGGTCGGATCTGGTCTTAACAACGCCTGATGGGAGTTCTACCTTACCGAAGGCGATGTTTTACGCGCAGAGCGTTACGGACTATTCCTCGTCGGATACCTTTACCGCAGTACTTTACGACAACAATCGGCAGCAACTGTATCTGTCTGCTGGAGACCACATTGATGTCTTTTCGCTAAGTACGAAGCAGTTTGGTACTCCGCTGACCCCACCCGCGCAAGGAAGCACTAAACAATTCGCGGGCCTCGCATTGACGCCAGATGGAAGCCTCCTTCTGGCTGCTGATCTTTCAGACAAGTCGGTGGCGGTCGTGAATCCAGATACCCCAAGCAATAGCTATTTTGTGCCGGTTCCTTTTAATGCGAACGGTTGCAACGCCGGTCCTCTGTACATCGCGACAACCTCGAATAACATGGCCTTCTTGACGACCGGGGCGATGCCTCCATGCGGATTGGGAACGCTGGAGGTGGTCGATCTTGCTACGCGAATAGCAGGCCCACCGCCATCGGGGAACTGCGCCATGACGAATGCAGGTGATCCTGGCTATGTGGCCGCGAGCCAGGACGGAAGTAGGGTTGCCATCGGAGGTGCAGTTGGCTATGGCAGCTTTTGCATCTACGATGTGGGATCCAACACTTATGCCCCAATGTCCGCGACCCAGTATGGGGCTGCTTTTTCTGGTGATGGAAACGTTGCAGCGGCTGAGCTTGTGCTGACCGACTCTTCGGCAAACACCGTCGGGCGCATCGCCAAACCTCCGAGTTACTATCCGTCGGGCTCCGCACATACGCACCTTCCAGAGCCGCAACTGAACACAGCTGGCAGTCTCTACTACCTGGCGTACCCAAACTTTGTGGAAGTTGTGGATGTGCAGCATGCCATCTTGCGAATGCGTTTTTCTCTGAGTGAAACGGTTTCAAACACAGCTGCTCCCATGGCTATTGACCAAGGCGGACGATTTATCTACCTGGCGACCAACCAGGGTTTGACGATTGTGGATCTCGGCGAAGCACCGCTTTCAGTGGGGTGGATCAACCCGACCGCTGCATCGCCCGGCACACAAGTCGTGGTTCGAGGCAGTGGTTTTAACTCTTCGACAGCCATCACAGTGGCTGGCCAGGCAGCATCCGTTCTGGTGACCGATGAGGATACTCTGACGTTTACCATACCCAATTTAAATCCTGGGACAGCAACGATGAATTTCATCAACAGCGACGGTGTGAACTACACGGCTACTGGTCTGCTTACGATCCGATAGGCCTTCCTTCCACATTGCCGATGCTGTATGGGTCGTGCAGTACCTCGCCGCAGCCCTTTTCAAGTACACTCAATCTTTCGAAGTGCATCCCCGCGTTGACTATTAACTCGGTATGCGCAACTCGTATCCTCATGAATCGTCTAGTCCTCTCGAACCTGATCCACCGCCCGCTGCGCTCGCTAATCAGCATCTTCGCGATTGCCTTGGAAGTCACGCTAATCCTGCTCATCGCGGGGTTTTCTTATGGGATGCTCAACGATTCCAAAACGCGCCAGGCTGGCATTGGCGCTGACTTGCTGGTGCAGCCGCCGGGGTCCAGCAACCTTGTCGGTATGACCAGCTCACCCTTGCCGGTGAAAGTCGGCCGGATCGTAGGCCAGATGCCTCATGTGGAAGTCGTCTCGCCTGTCTTTTGGCAGATGATAAACAACGGTGGCTCCCTGGAGATTATTTACGGAATCGACTTGCCGACCTACAACAAGTTGGGGAACGGCTTTACTTTTATTGAGGGCGGTGGATTTCAGGGACCCGACGATGCGATCGTCGACGACAAATACGCCAGCGACAAGCACGCCAAGGTTGGCGACAGCATGGAGCTGCTCAACCACAAATTTCGCATCTGCGGCATTGTGGAACACGGCAAGGGCGCACGGCGGTTTCTTCCGCTTCCCACCATGCAGGACTTGATCGGGGCCCCGGACAAGGCCTCGCTTCTGTATGTGCGCCTCGACGATCCGAAGAATACAGACGACGTGGTGAGGGCCATAAAAGCCACGCCAGGCATGGAAAGCTACGTCGTCCACTCGACTGCCGAGTTCCTGAGCCTGATGACGCCCGACCACCTCCCCGGCTTCAATCTGTTTATCAAGATCGTGGTTGGAATCTCCATGGTGATCGGCTTCATGGTGATTTTCCAGTCCATGTACACAGCAGTGATGGAGCGCACGCGCGAAATCGGTATCCTGAAGTCGATGGGCGCCTCGCAGACGTACATTTTGCGCGTGATTCTGCGCGAGGCACTGGTCCTGGCTGCAGGCGGAATTGTTTTGGGCATTGGAATCAGCTACTTAACGAAGTTCGCGTTGGTGCATCGATTCCATCTTGTGCCTATGCTGTTGACCGGCGATTGGATTCTCCGCGCCACCGCGATCGCGCTGTTGGGAGCGTTGCTGGGCGCGATTTACCCTGCCATCAAAGCTGCGCGGAAGGATCCCATTGAGGCGCTGGCCTACGAATAGGGGCCGTTTTTCGACGTATTGTTGACATAAGCCCGATTTGTCCGCTATTCTTAAACTTTTGAAAGCCAACAGTGGTCCGCCTGAGTGCCCCATGCTTTTCCGCTAGGGGAGACTCCGCGGTTTTCTTTCACAGGAGAATCTGATGTCTACCTATTTCCCGAAAGCTGGGGAAATCTCGCGCAAGTGGCTTGTTGTGGATGCTGAAGGGCAGACGCTGGGGCGTCTGGCTTCGCGTATCGCTCTCATTTTAATGGGCAAAGAGAACCCGCAATACACGCCGTTCATTGACGTGGGCGATTTCGTTGTGGTCATTAACGCGGGCAAAATTCGCGTCACCGGGACCAAGGCC
>JAYVEP010000258.1:0-3064 GCA_043749225.1 Acidobacteriaceae bacterium | reverse complement strand
GCCAAAGTGTTACCTATGTCCCCGGTCTGTTTTGTTACCCATGTCCCCGGTCCGTACCCTCATGTGGAGCGGACACTCTTGTCCGCGAGGTCTTTGTTTAGCTCTTCGTAGGGACAGGCGCCCTCGCCTGTCCATCGAGCGCAGCTCGATTGTTCTTAGGCAAAATTTCAGAACAAGTGCCCGCCCAGGCGAGGCGCCTGGGACTACGTGATTTCAGCAACCTTCCTCTTGACTCCCACGTCCGCAACCGTTTACATTTGCGCCCATCTTTAGCTTGGGAGAAAAAACACATGCTATCTGGTTTTAAGCAGTTCATTATGCGCGGCAATGTCGTCGACCTCGCGGTCGGCGTTGTCCTCGGGGGCGCGTTTGGAGCCGTCGTCACAGCTTTGGTGAAGGATCTCATCACTCCGCTCATCGCGGCCATCGTGGGCAAACCCGATTTCTCTTCTCTGGGCTTCAAGGTGGGCGAGACAGCGTTTCCCGTTGGCGATTTCGTGAACGCCGTGGTCGCGTTCCTGCTGGTGGCGTTTGCGATTTATTTCTTCGTCGTAATTCCGATGAACGCCCTGATGGCGCGCATGCACAGAGGCGACGCAACACCCGATCCGACCACCAGACCCTGCAAAGAATGCCTCAGCGAGATTCCGATCGCCGCCAAGCGCTGCTCGCATTGCGCCCAGCCCGCATAGCCAATTTTATAGGATCAACAACCGAGCCCGCGACCCTCTTCGCGGGCTTTTGGTTCAAGGCCAGCGAGAGTAAAACCAATCCCGAACTGACGGAGGAGTATGAATTCCTTAGCCCGCTGTTTAGTGACGATTCCATTTTTCGCAACTGCCTCGGAAGCCCAGTCCCAACAGCAACCAGCACCCTCAAAGAGCGCTCAACCCGAGGCACCTTGGCCGAACGCTGCCCACCTTTCCCCCAAGGAGGGGAAGGGCACGCTCTTAAGAACCCCGTGGCGCGGTATCCCTTTGAAGCGAAGAACATGCATGTGACCGGCACCGTCGTGCTCCGAATTCTGATCAGCAAGACCGGAGACATCAAAGATATGCTTCTGGTGGAGGGTGATCGGCGATTGGTGCCTGCCTGTGTCAATTCCGTGAAGCGCTGGAAATACAAACCGTTCCTTCGCAATGGGGAGCCGGTGGAGGTGGATATGACCACGGAATGCCATTTTGAGATGTCTGGAGGATGATGAATGGGAATGACTACAAACCTCCTCCCTAACCCTGACGAATAACCCCTGCCAGCGCCTAGGTTCACAGCCTCGATTCCACCCCGAAAATTAGCACTTTTCTGTGCTATAATTAACCTAGTTAAAAAGTCCCTAACTAGGTCTAATTTCAATAATTTGAAGCGACCTTAGGGCGGCCCACGCAGCACCCTTGCAATCGCTCAAAATGGGCCCAAGAATTTTGCACCTCCAGCCTGAAGAAAATGCGGACCAATACGGTATCGAATGGCCACTAAAGAAATGCTTTCTGACACCAGCGCTGATCTAAAAACGGCAGACACGAAAACGAAGAGCGGCAAAGTGACTCCCAGCAACAATGGCGACTACAACGCGGATTCCATTAAGGTCCTCGGTGGCATGGAGGCCGTGCGCAAACGTCCCGCCATGTACATTGGCTCGACCGGCGACATTGGTCTGCATCACCTCGTTTACGAAGTGGTGGACAACTCCGTGGACGAAGCGCTCGCGGGGCATGCCGACAAGATTGAAGTCACCATCCACATCGATAACTCGGTGACGGTGGTCGACAACGGCCGCGGCATCCCCGTGGACATGATGGAGCACAAAGGCGAACAGGTTCCAGCCGCGCAAGTTGTATTGACCACGCTGCACGCCGGAGGTAAGTTCGATTCTTCGACGTACAAAGTTTCAGGCGGACTGCACGGTGTCGGCGTTTCCTGCGTGAATGCGCTGAGCGAAGAATTCGATTTGGAAATCTGGCGCGATGGATTTACCTGGGAACAGAGTTACTCCAAAGGCGACCCCACCACCAAGCTGAAGAAAGCTGGAGCGTCGAAGAAGCGTGGCACCAAGATTCACTTCCTCCCCGACCGTTCCATTTTTACGGCAACCGAATACAACTTTGACACCTTGGCAACGCGGTTGCGTGAGTTGGCGTTCCTGAACAAGGGCCTCGTCATCACGCTGACCGACGAGCGGCACACCGACGCCAAAACGGGCGACGCTAAGGTCGCTGAGTTCAAGTACACCGGCGGCATCACGGAGTTCATCAAGCATCTCAATCGCGGCAAGCAAGTGCTACATGAAAAGCCCATCTACATGGAAGACGAGCGCGATGGCGTCGCCATGGAAATCGGCATCCAGTACAACGACGCGTATTCCGAAAGTGTGTTCAGTTTTGCGAACAACATCAACACCGTCGACGGCGGCACGCATCTTACGGGATTCCGCCAGGCATTAACGCGCACCATCAACACGGCTGGCCAGCAGCTCGGGCTGTTCAAGGACGTAAAGGAAAATCTCACAGGAGACGATGTTCGCGAAGGCCTGGTCGCGGTAATCAGCGTAAAGCTTTCGCAGCCGCAGTTTGAAGGTCAGACCAAGGGCAAGCTGAATTCCGATATTGCAGGCATTGTGCAGGCGTTCGTCAATGAAAAGTTGGGTGCGTTCTTTGAACAGAACACCCCTGTAGCCCGTAAAGTCATTAACAAAGCCATCGACGCGGCGCGCGCGCGCGAAGCTGCCCGCAAGGCTCGCGATCTGACTCGCCGTAAAGGCGTGCTCGACGGTGGAGGCCTGCCCGGTAAGTTGGCGGATTGTTCCGAGCGCAATCCCGAACGCTGTGAGCTGTACCTGGTCGAAGGAGAATCCGCAGGCGGCACCGCCAAGCAGGGCCGCGACCGGCGCTTCCAGGCCATTCTGCCGCTCAAAGGTAAAATTCTCAACGTGGAAAAAGCCCGCTACGACAAGATGCTGGCCCACGAAGAAATTCGTTGCATGATCACGGCGCTGGGCACCGGCATTTCGAAAGACGATTTCGATCCCGCGAAAGTCCGCTACGGCAAGATCATCCTGATGACCGAC
>JAYVEP010000257.1:0-8079 GCA_043749225.1 Acidobacteriaceae bacterium | reverse complement strand
ACTCCGCTCTTATGCGCCTTCTCCAGCCCCTCACAAATTTCGCGCCCGTACTTCAAAACTTGCTCGACAGGCAGCGGACCTTTCAGCAGCCGCTCGGCCAGCGTCTGACCTTCTAGAAACTCCATCACCAGGTAATCGACACCATCCTGGTGTCCGACATCATAAAGCGTGCAAATGTTGGGATGGTTCAGGGAAGAAATCGCGTGCGCCTCGCGATCAAACCGCTGCTTAGCGTCCGCATCTTCGGAAAGATGCGAAGGCAAAATCTTGATGGCGACGGTGCGATTCAGACGTGTATCAAGGGCACGATACACCTCGCCCATCCCGCCAGCGCCTGCGGGAGAAACGATTTCGTAAGGTCCAAGTTTCGTGCCGGAAGTCAGGGCCATCGGTGGACAATTATACGGGAGGCTCGAAGTCAGTCGGCAATCGACGCATCCCTTGCCCTTCCGGCAGCCGCTCCAACAACTCCAGCACGGTACAACCCTGCATCGGGTGCCGCGCCTCCGCCGCAATCTCCGCCAGCGGCTCCAGCACAAACCTCCGCAAATGCATTGCCGGATGCGGAATCGTCAACTCCAGCAACTCGACGGTGCGGTCTCCAAACAAAAGAATGTCGATATCTAAGGTTCGCGGACCCTTGATTCGCGGCCCTTTCGGCACCAACTCATCGCGAACCCGCCCCAGGCTGCGCTCGATGGCCAGAATCCCCGCCAGCAGCTCCTGCGGCTCGCGTAACGTTTCCAACTCCACCGCACAGTTCAGAAACCAAGGCTGCGCGGTAAATTCCACCGGCTCCGTTTCATAGAAGGAAGATATTTTAGTAACCCGTCCGAGCACCCCTAAGTCATGCACGGCGCGCTGCAAATTCGCAGCCCGATCGCCCAAATTCGATCCCAACGACAGATACGCCAAGCAAGATGATGTCAGCACAGGTACTTACAGTGTGCGGGGCCGCGCCGAATTTTGCCAGCGGCTAGCACGTTTTCAATCTCGCACGGTCTTCCCATGGACCCTGAAAGTTGGTAACTCCGAAGTACCCAACGAAAAATTACGGTAGAGACATGCGTCAAAGGGCCTTTCCAGCCATGATGTTCTTGCCATGGGCCTCAGCCTTGCATCCCTGCTAGTCAGTCGAGATCCAGACCTGGTCCAGCCCTTGCGTAGCGCCTTCGAAAGACATTCCATCGGAGTCGAAGTCTGCGTCGGGCCCAACGCCGGCACGGAAATCCTTTTGAGTGAACACTTTGACGCCGTCATCGTCGACTGTGACGATATGGACGGCGGCACCGAAATCATGCGCGCTTTGCGCGGCATGTCCGCCAACAAAAACACGGTGGCGATCGCCGTCGTCAACCAGCGCACTAGCACCGGACAAGCTTTTCAGATGGGGGCCAACTTCGTCGTCCAGAAGCCTGTGTCGACGGTCAACGCCTCTCGTTGCGTCAACGCCGCCGTCGCCATGATGACGCGCGAGCGCCGTCGCTATTACCGCCACGCAGTGGAATTCCCCGTTACGGTTTCGTTTGGCAAAGAAGAAATCGAAGCGGTGGCTAGCAACGTAAGCGAAGGCGGTATGGCCCTGCATTTCAGCGCTGCACGACCTGCCAGCAACCTCACAAAAGTTCACTTCCGCTTGCCCGATTTATCCTCCCCCTTTGAATTTCGCGCCGACCTGGCGTGGGCCGATGAAGAAGGAATCGCGGGCGTCCGCTTCGTGGAAGTACCCCGCAAGGCGCAGGAAACACTGGAAGACTGGCTGACTCGGCAGGCCTCTGTGAAAGCAAAGCCCGCGGAGTTAGGGCACGTTCTGTCTAGAGTTTGATACGAATCAAACAGTCAAAGCTTACCGAAATCACGTAGCCACAGGCGCCTCGCCTGTGGGCTCTTAGGCGGGCACTGACCAAGCGCTTCGCGCGATAACTTGATTGTTTGCTAGACTTTCGAGCGTTTAAACTGTTGGCGCAGCCGCGAGCGCAGCTTCGTGTGACTTAACCTCTTCACACAGCGAAGGGTTCTTCAAAATGCGCGACACCAGCGCTGTGTGCATAGCGTGACCGGCACGATCCGCCACCACACGTCCCAGTAACCTCTTTCCAATCAACGCCAAATCGCCAATCAGATCCAGAACCTTGTGCCGCACAAACTCATCTTCGAAGCGCAGCGGAGGATTTTCTATCCCATCGCGCGTCAGAACCACGCAGTTATCGCGCGAAGCGCCACGGATAAGTCCCATGTTTCTCATGGCTTGCTCGTCTTCCCGCGACCCAAACGTGCGCGCGGGAGCAATCTGTTCAATGTAGCTGCCGTTCGACAGCTCAACTTCAAACGTCTCGCGGCCAATCAGCGGGTGAGGAAAATCAATAGCATACGAAGCCGAATAGCCCTCCGCCGGATAGATGGCAATGAATTTCCCGCGGTCCGATAGCTCGATAGGTTGCAGCACGCGCAGGTAAGTCCGTTTGCGGCGCTGCCGACGTAAACCAACACCTAAGATCATGTCAACAAAGGGCTTAGCACTGCCATCGAGAATAGGGAGTTCCAGGTTGTCCAATTCGATAATTGCGTTGTCCACACCCACACCTACCAGCGCCGACAGCAGGTGCTCGGTCGTAGAGATCAGCACGCCTTTTTTCATCAAACTGGTGGCGTAGCTCACCTTAGCGACGTTATGGCCGATGGCCTCAATTTCGAAGCCGTCGAGGTCGGTGCGGCGAAAGACGATCCCGGTGCCAGAAGGCGCAGGAAGGAGCCGCAAATGCACTGGCGCCCCACTGTGGAGACCGATCCCGCTACACTCCACGCTGGCCCGGATTGTCTGCTCGCAGTCCAAAGGGCTGGGTCCAAGAACTGGCTTGGGGAAACGATTGCAGCCGCTAGACTACTCGCATGTGGAAGAACTAGACTGTGGCAAATTAGCCACAGCTGTGGAGTTGGACTGCGTAGAAAGGAACCAGGAAAACGTCCCCTTCTGTGCCTAAGGCTTCTCCGACGTTCCCGTGCTTTGCCGGTGAACTTGTCAAACCGACAGGGGACCTCTCGTCTTCAGCGCGAGAAGCTGCAGGTTAGTACAACACTCCCGAAACGCACCCCATTACTGGAACAAAATAGAGCAAGAAGATCAGCCAGTTGAATTCCGAGAAAAAATGAGAGTTGACATGCCCCAGAACGGGTAGGAATGCTGAGTCGTCCAAAGGGACGTTGTCCCGTCCGAATTGCAGCCGTGCAAGAATCGCCCCGGCATAGACGAACAGTGATACCCACGTTCGCCAGGCGACCTTCCAGACCACTCGCCACCCTGGACCCCGTGCCTTGTGTCGTCTTACAAGCAACCAAGCTAAGGTCGTCAAGAACGTGACTATCAGCCCCATCTCCGCAACCAGCCAGATCGCCTGGTTGACTTGGTAATACCCTCCACGAATGTTGGGGGTAATGTCATACGACCACCACAATAAGACACCCGCGAGAATCCAATACACCACTAGGAACGCAACAAGAATCAGACTAGATCGAAGCCGCTCTAACAGCTTCCAGTTGTCCTCTTCAATGACCTGCTCCTTTTCGCTCATAGATTTCCTTGTTAGGGACAGGCGGTCAGAGTGCCCGTTTCGGGCACCCAAATGTCGTTGCATGCTTTGCGGCTCGCCCAAGCCGCCCACCATTGTTCCCGCAGCGAGTCGTTTTGCCAACTTGCTGAGTGCGCGCTTATATGGTTGTAGCCACTCGCATCCAGTTGTAGATGGTCGGTGTATGGATACGGCGGGTGGCCCAGCCTTTGACTTGCTTTTCGTTTCGATAACAGGACAAAGGGTGCCCCATCCTGCTTCTTGAAGGGTGGGGGTAAACACCCTGAAGGCTATAACCTGAAATCATGCCACGCAACCTCCACCGTTTCTAAGACTCGAACAACGTGCTCCGGGATAGTGTCGCGACAAGAGCTATGGCCCCGGGTGTCCTTACTCCCACCCTTCAAGAAGCAGGATGGGGCACCCTTTTGCCTTGGTGGTACCGGAGAGGTCAAAAGCCTGGGCCACCCGCGAGTGGGATTACTGCCCGCACGAGCGTCCCGCTGCTATCTGATTCAACTTCTAGTTTGCCGCCCAGTTCGTACATGCGTTCTCGCATCCCCGCCAAGCCAATTCCTGCGCCCAAACCCGTAGATTGAAATTGTTTCAGAAGTCCTGCTTCGATTCCCTTCCCGAAATCTCTAACTTCAAGCCAGACGTGGGTGGCATCCATCCCGAAACTGACGCTCACCGTGGCGCTTTTGGTATGACGATGCACATTGCTGAGACTAGCCTGGAGCACTCGGAAAAGTGGCAGCTCGATTAAGCGCGGTAGTCGGGGTGTTCCCTCGGCAAGCGCAAGTTTCACTTGAATACCGCTGCGCTCGGAAAATCCTTCCGCGAACCATTTAACGGCACTTTGAAATCCCATCTCATCCAGAAGCGGCGGATGCAGTAAATACGAGATCGTTCTCGCTTCCGATGCGCAAATATCTACAGATCGAGAGACTTGGGAGAGAAGCTCAAATTTTTGCAATGGCAAATCGTCTTGTTGGAATCCGTCCAGAATCATTTTCATGGTAGCCAGATGCTGACCGATGCTGTCATGTAATTCGCGAGCGATCCTGCGGTGTTCTTCATCTTGCACGGTCAGAATTTTTAACGAAAGTTGACGGACGGACGCAGTCCGTTCCTCCACCCGCTTCTGTAGGCTTTCTTCGGCCAGCTTGTGTTCATGAATGTCGGTACTGGAACCAGTCCACATCACAATTGCGCCGTCGGCATTCCGCAGAGGGAGGGCACGACTGAGGTGCCAGCGGTACATTCCGTCCGAGCGTCGAAAACGGTGTTCGAAATGGAGCGGTTCGCCGGTTGCCAGAGAATGTTTCCATGCCCGCACATTTTGTTCCAGATCGTGTGGATGAATGAATTGCTGCCATCCCCAATCGCGAATTTGCTCGAAGGACAGGCCCGTAAATTCGGCCCACTGCGGATTCAGATAGTCCACATCACCATTCGGTTGCGCGGTAAAAACCTTCTGGGGCATGGATTCCGCCAAAAAACGGAACTTCGTTGTGGCGGCTTCTGTAGCTCGCTCAGCCCGAGTCTGATCTTCAACATCCGTACTAGCACCCACCCATTCTCGCAGGCTGCCATCCTGATTCAATCGGGGTACAGCCTTAACTCTGAAGTGGCGCCACTCTTGCTTGGGTGCACACCACAGGCGACCCTCAGATTCGAAGAAGTGTCGACTGTCGCGCGCCGCCACCCATATTTGCAAAAGGCGTTCCCGGCTGGCCGGGTGGATGGCATTCTGCCATCCAAAATCCCGGTACTCCGCCCAAGACTGGCCTGTATAGGCCTCCCATCCCGGTTGCGGCGTAACAATTCGACCTTCAGCATTGACCGTCCAAGTAACGTCCGTGATCACCGAAATTAGGTCCTTGTAGCGCTCCTCATTCTGGACAATTGCTTGGTGGGCTTTCTCAACTTCCGTAACGTCCGCGTGGACGCCAACCCATTCATGAACCTTGCCTTCGTCGTTCAGAACGGGTACTGCCTTGATGTTGCAGAGACGATACTGGCCATCGCTTCTGCGCACGCGATGTTTGAATGAGAACGTCCGCTTGTCGGCTACGCACTTGTTCCACTCATCAATAGTGGGCTGGGCATCGTCAGGATGCACCGCCTTGGCCCACCCGTAGCCCCGATATTCTGCCGGGGATTGACCCGTAAATTCACCCCACGCGAGCTGTTCACCCTCCATCTCTCCAAGAGCATTATTCGTCCAGATGATGTCCGAGATCGCCTGAGCGGCAGCTTGGAAGCGCTTCGCGCTGGATCTGATTTCGCCTTCGGTTTGGTTCAGAGCCCGCAAGGTCTGGTAAGCGAGGGCTGCGAAATTGGACATGCTGGTCAGCACCCGCAAGTCCTCAGAATCGAAGTGACGCGTAATGTCATGCGTAATAACCCAAAGAGTGCCGACCGCTGTGCCTGCGACGTAGAAGGGGATCAGTAGGGCTTCCTCAACATAGGGAGTGACCGCTGCCAGATCGGTGAAATAGCGCTCCGGGTGGGAAAATAACAGTGCCGCGTTACGATCAAGGACGGTCCCACAGGGTCCGCAGCTTCGCAGCGTGCCGCCGCCTACATGGGAGGCCCATTGCCCTGCGATGGCTGGCCAGTGAAAGCTCTTTCCATCATTGTCTAACAGGCTAATGCCCGCTGAATGAGCGTGGCACACGATCAAGGCGGTTTCGACGAGGGTCTGCAGAATACCGTCAGGCGAGGTTGCCAGCGCCTGCATCAATGTTATCAAAGCGCGATTTTCGGCGGCGTAGTTTGGCGCACCGGACGGGCGCTGGCTGAGCGCCGTCGAAATCACTGAATTGAGATCGCCTTTGTCGTGGGGTAAGCCCGGTGCACTTGGACAATCCATGGCTATGGTCACCTTCGTGAGGTTGAGGATCTCAACCGGCAATGTTATAACATTCCGCAAGACGGAGCGTGAGATCAGGTGAGTAAGGGCAACTCTCGTTAGGGCACGTCGTTGGCGCCTCGTGGAAATCTGAACAATGCAGGGCAGGAGGAGTTACCACATTGCCTTGCGCCTCATCGTCCCCACTTACTTGGTCAAACTGGCCTCAAACAGCGAATCGGCCAGTTGTTCGTTGTAGGTAATCTTGCTTAGGAAGCGCTGGTAGGCCATATCTCCGTTGTAGTAGCGCGTAAGTGAGTAAGGGGTCAGGACGCCCTGCACCAGCTTGTAGTTATCGTAGACTTCGTCCTCCACGTTGCGGTACTTGTCGGTGGCATCGCGCCAGGAGTAGGACTTCTTGATGGGAATGTGCGTGGTCGCGTCCAAAAACAGCGTTACCGATTCGTTGCGAGGGCTGGTGATGGTGATCTGGTCGGCGAGTTTGTTGTCCGCTAAGGCTTGGCCTTCGTAGAAAAGGGCGGTTCCGGGTTCGTGGAGCCATTCGCGCAAAACCTTTTCCAGTGAACGCTGGCGGCGACGCAGGTAGTCGGCCGTAATTTTGGGCTCCTCGCGTTCGGTGCCTTTGTAGGTGACCTCGAACCCCGTGTCGCCGTTGTGGATGATGGCAATATCGGTGCTCTTATTCGTTTTAGGGTCGGGCAGTTGAATGGGAGCTTGGGTTTGGGCGACATCGAGCCAGGAGCCGTAGGAACCCAGCGCGAATTCCACGCGATCCTTTTCGCCGTAACGGAAGAAACGCCGGTAGAGCACGCCGCCATCTCGCGCACGCCCGTGGTACAGAGTGTAGGAGCGTCCCTGCTCGCTGCGCGTGATGTACCCAATGTAGGCAGGACCGCCGAGGGCTTGGACGGTCTTTTCGACCAAGCTGCGGGCTTTGACGGTGGTCTCATCTTCCATGGGCTTGGTCTCCAGCGGCTTCGCGGCTGGAGAGGGGTTGGCTGCCTGCGTTGGATTGGAGGCTTGAACCGGACTCAACACCGGAGCAGACGCCCCAGGCTTGGCGGGCGTCTGCGCTAGAGCAGTGGCAAGCAGGAGCGGGAATGCGACGACGTATTTCATAGTTTCCTGCAGTGTTGGACGCATCTTCTGCCATTCTCGCTGCCTGGGAAAATGCGATTCAATCGCACGGGCTAAAACCCTTCGGGCTGCGCCCGATGCCGCAGGCGAGGGCGCCTGCCGCTCCGTGATTTCGGCCGCTATCCCACCAGGACGGCGCCGCCGTTTACGTTGAAGATTTCTCCCGAAATGAAGGCCGCGTACTCCGTGCAAAGAAAGAGAATCGGACCTGCGATTTCTTCAGGCTTGCCGACGCGGCCGAGGGGAATCGTGTCCAAGATTTCTTTTGAGCTGCCTGGATTGGCTAAAGCTGGCGCGGACATATCGGTATCCACCCAGCCGGGCGCTACGCAATTTACGTAAATCCCCTGACGAATGAGCTCGCTGGAGAGGCTCTTTGTCATGCTGATGAGCGCGCCTTTGCTGGCGGAGTAGTCCACATGAAACTCTTCGCCGCGTTGGCCGGAGGTGGAGCTGACGAAGACGATGTGCCCTGCCGCGCCGCTCTGGCGTGACTGC
>JAYVEP010000256.1:0-3083 GCA_043749225.1 Acidobacteriaceae bacterium | reverse complement strand
TTGGATCAGCTCACAGAGCAAACCGGCGCTCCAGTTCCCAGCTTCGACTACGTCATAATCCTGAAGGTAAAGAGTCATGGGATGCTCTGCATGGATGGGAAGCAAGCCGAGCAGCCACGCATACGCTTGTCCAAGGTGTCCAAGGCCGAGCAGCCAAAGTTTTGCGGGCAAATGCTCGACCGCAGGACCACTGGCATCGGTGTCGAGCCAGGGCAGGTCTGGACGCCACAGGGAGAAGCCGATCGGTTCGGTAACCTCTCGATTGCTGATTTGCGCAGCGCTCAAAAAGCAGCGGGCAACGGCAAAGGCTCCAGCAAAAACGCCGCCCACTGCAAAATCGGGGCCTGTGAGGAGAGGCTGCCCAGCCTGCCCAACATCGATCGGAGCCACACCGCCACGCCACCCATCGCAAACGACTCGCAGGCCACTCCGATTTGCAGGTCCAGTTCCGAAATACACCAGCGACGCTCCCGGCCCAACGTCCACAGCTTCCGATGCGCCTAGACTCGCAGCGGCATCATTGAGCGTCGAAGCTCCGGGCCAAGCCAGCTTCAACGCAACACCGCTGGGTAGTGTTAAAGTCACTCCGCCGCGGAAGGCTCGCTTCCCGGTATTGATCGCAGTCAGAACCGCCGCCTGGAGTGCGGCTGAATCGCGCACGCTGTTATCACAAACGAGATGGAGTTTCAGTTCGCCGAGCATTTCACGGGCGCGTGAATACTCAACGTGATGCCGCTGCATCATGGCCTTTGCCAGCCGGTCGAAGTTCTGCGGTGTTATCGAGGCCATGGAAAAATCGTGAGGTCCAGTTTGCCCTCGGGCCGTGCGTGCCACTGGTGATTCCCCGCGTATTCGTAAATACCGACGCCAGCGAGCGAAAGCAGGTTTCGTTGTGCGTAGTGAGGGACGATTAGAGCAACATGGCCCTTCTTCCCGATCATCGGGTGTGTTCTGTCAGCGTCGCTCTGGCCAGTCCACTCATCGCTGTGGGTGTGAGCATCCGCGACGACGCTCATTTGCTCACGACGGCAATACTCCCAGAGCGGAACGAACCCTGCGCCGTGGAAGACGATGATACCGGAGTCGAGGGCGGTTGGGTCCAGATCGTCGTAGCAAATGAACTTCGTGATCCTCCGCGAACCCTGCTTGCTAAGCAGGAACGTACCGCTCTCGCGTTGACCGTAGCCGCGGTACCGGAGCTGGCGGATCAGGCGCATCCAAAGCCAGATCGAAATCCGCAATGTGTCAGTTTTCATGGTCGCGCGGATTGAGGCAGCGATGCACGAACTCCAAGTAGAGCGCGATGGTGCTGTCTGAGGTCCACCACCATTGGCTCATGCCGACCTGCGTCTTCCATGTCTCGTGACCGGTTCGAGCGATGCGGTCGCACGGGCAGTAGAGACCGGTATTTTTCCATCCGGGCTTGAAGACGGCCGACACATTGCCCGGCCCTTTCGGCCACTTGTCGTTGGGAAGTGCCTCGTCTTTCTCTGCGTCCCAAGGCACCGCAGCCGGTGCCTCGGACGAATATCCATCCAAGGTGAACCGCATGACGACGCGGCCCGAATCGGCGAACCGGGTGTCCGCCTGCACCCACAGGATGCAATGTGGCCACGCGACCTTCGGTTCGCCGCTCGGGAAGCCCCACCGCCCACGGTCCAGGCCGGAGCGAAAGGCAGCCTCCTCCAGATGCGACTGGAAGAGGGCCTCGTCAGCAGTCACCCCTGCACCTCCACGATGGCCGTGAGATACAGATCCAGGTGGCAGTGCGGCGCACGAACGAACGACCCGATGTGCTGCTGGGCCTGGAGGATCGTGCCCTCGGCACTGCCGAGCCGCAGCTCTTTGTTGTCAGCATCCACTCCATGCAGTCCGTGAGCTTCGAGCGCCCATTTCAGGACGCCTTTCACTTTTCGGCCCGGAGCGAATTGTCGCGTTTTGGCCTCGCCGTTGAAATGCACCGCCACATCGACCTTGCGGCAGGTGTGGCAATGCAGGTGGTGTTTGTGTTTGACGCCGCAGTCGCAGAGACGGGCGTCCCGGTTGAGCGCGTCCTCGCCGTCCTCGATATGGATCTCCATGTCGGGCTCGGCAAAGCCGGCTTGTTTAGCGGCTTCGATCACATCGTGAACGGTCGCGTCTTCGGGAACCTTGATGATCTTTTCCTCGGTGGTTCCCGCACAGTGGAGGTAGATTTCGATTTCTTGCTTCATTTTATTGCGATGTCACCGGGTGAATTTGCGGCAACGTGCGAACCTTTGCAGCAGCGCTAAATTTGTCAAGCAATCACTTAGCGATTTTCTGAAATGCCGGTTTTCAAAAGCAACGCTTGCCTTCTGCGCCCGCGGTGAGATGTTGCTTCTGCCTCATCTGAAAGGAGCCACACCATGCCCGCACAAAGCCTCGGCCAGGGCCTCAAAATGGCCCGCAACCTTAGAAATCTCTCCCTCCGCGACGTCGAGAAGGCCACGGGGATTTCCAATCCCTACCTGAGCCAGCTCGAGAACGACAAAATCCAAAAACCGTCCCCCTTTTATCTGCACAAGCTCGCCAGCCTCTACGACATCGAATACGAGATGCTCATGGAAGCGGCGGGCTACGTGCAGAAGAAAAAGAAAATCGAGGGACAGCCAAAAACGCTGGCCGGCGCAGCGCTGTTCAGCGTCGAAAAACTGACTCCGGAGGAAGAACAGCAACTAGCGGAATATCTCCAATTCATCCGCTCAAAATCGACGAAGAAATGACCCCCGAACAGCTCGACGGGGCCGACGAGATCGAGAAGATCACACGCAACATTCTTGTCGGCGCAAAAGCGTGGGGAAAGTTCCCCACACCCATCGAGCAAATCGTCAGCTTCACCGAGTTGTCCTTGTCGAAAGGGATCGACCTCAGCCAAGCCGCGCCGGGATTTTTCGCCCGGAGCAAGGATTATTTCGGCACGGTCACGCGGAAGGTTTTGGGTATGATCGACTTCCGGGAGAAAGTCATCTACCTCGACCAAAGCCAGCTTCCCGCGCGGAAGAACTTTGTGAGCCTCCATGAAGTCGGCCACGGCGTGATCCCTTGGCAAAAAGACCTCTTCG
>JAYVEP010000255.1:0-21145 GCA_043749225.1 Acidobacteriaceae bacterium | reverse complement strand
TCGATCTGCTCTCGAGTAATGACTTGGTTCCTCAGGATTACTCAGCGTTTTTCGTGACTCCAGGAGTGCGTGCGAATTTGTTTCCCAATACTTTGGTTTCGCCGTGGGTGTCGGTGGGTGCCGGCATTGGACGTTTCTCCACTTCGAAGAATGGCGTTTTTAATGTTTTGAAGCTGCCGGGGAAGAGCAGCACAACGAGCGTCATTGAATTCGGCTTGGGACTGGATGTGAAAGTTTGGCACTCATTCAGATTTCGCGCCGAGGCTCGGGATTTCTACTCCGGAGTTCCCCAATTCAGTGGGATCGACCAGGGTCGCACGCGCATGCATAACGTGACGGGCGGCGGCGGAATCTCTTGGGTGTTCTAGCGAAAGTTGGGTAGAACCTATGTATCGTCGGCCGCGTGCATAGCGCTGACTAGCTGCTTAAGTTCTGCGCCTACCTCGAGCTCGTGGTAATTTTTTCGTAGAGTTCCGGTAACCGCTTGGCGTCTTCCGCGGATCCCGCGAAGCGGGCACGTTCGTAGTGCTGCGTGAAGCTGGCTACCGACTTCTTCACCCGTACGTCTGAAATCACTTCTACAAACTCAATCGGAGTTTGGCCGGGAGTTTTATGCCATCCGTGCCGGTCCAACGTCTTCGTCATACGTTCATACCAGAGTGATGCCGACTGTCGCGGCGCACTGCCGGGGCGACGCTTCCATGACGTTTGCTCCAGCCATCGCCACAGCGCGGTCAGGTTGCCGAGCCGCAGAAGCAAGCACGCAAAGCCCACCGCCAATCTTAGCGTGATGTTCAAGCCTCCGCTGCTTCCACTCTGTGCGGAGTGCGCAGCATGCAGCAAGCCTGCGTAAGGCTTGCCAATGCTTTTACGCAGGCGTGCAATCCAAGTGCGCGTGGTGCGGATCCCATCCTCGCCCAGCGAGCGTTGGTGGGCAAAGTCGTAATTGACGATCCACTCACGCCAAAACGACGTCATGGCGTCCAGATACAGAGCCAAGCGACTGGCTTCGGCGCTGGGCACGGAAGCCGCAGGGGTCGGATCAAAACTGACCCAGCCCTCACCCGGGAAGTAAGCCTCCACCCATGAATGTGCATCTCGAGCGCGGATCAGATACTTTCCACTCAGGTCGTTGAACTCGCCTCCGCGAAAGCCATTGACCACGCGGGATGGAATTCCAATGCTGCGCAGCATCACGGCCATGGCGGATGCAAAGTATTCGCAATGACCCTGCTTCCTCTCAAACAGGAAATTGGCCAGCGGGTCCTTCGGCATTTTCACCGGCAGTTGCAGCGTGTAGCCGTAGTGAGTCCGCAGGTGTTTTTCCAAAGCGGCTGCTTTTCGGTGATCACTGGCGAGGCCGGTAGTAATTTCATGAACCAGGCTTACGATGCGAGGATCGAGATCGGGAAGCTGCAGGTAGATGCGAGGGATTTCGGGCGGATACGCGCCGGTACTGATGTCCTCTGAACTTGAAGGCGCGCGAAACTGAGGTTGCGTGGACTCCGCTTCATACGCCGCGATCTGGTGTTCTCGATCCAGATCATAAACCGCGCCGCCCTCATCGAAGGCGACCAAGGCGTAGTTCCCACGCAGTGTCAACGGCTGCTCGGCCAGAAAAAAAACGTTCCCGCTTGTCGGTTCCAGCAAGACCCTATAGTGCAAGACATTGCCGCGGCTGGGAGGTGTGGCGGCAACTACGTAACGTCCATCCGTCGTTTGCCGTGCCAGGGCCTGCGAGCTATGGTTCGACCATGTTGTTCCATCGAAGGAACCTAACGCTACACCACGCCATTTGAACTCCTGCAGGCCGGAAACATTGCCGTCGATCTGGACGTGCATTACGGCTGAGTCCGATTGCTGAATCTCTCCAATGCGTCCCAGGCGGACTTCATTGCTGAAGCCCGTGGAGATGTCGCTTCCTGAGGAAAACGAGCCTGCGTACCCGGCTGACACACGAGGCAGGACGAAGAAGATCCCGACGGCGGCACCCAGGACCAGCAGCAGGATGGTGGGCACTGTGACGCCGAGGGAGAAGGCAAGCCGGCGTTCATTCGTAGCCGAGTCAGGCAGTGACACACGTCCGGTCGCCGCAGTTGCCGCGCGGTGCATCTGCAGAAGGACGAATGTCCCCACGGTCATCAACAGGAATAGTGAAAACGTTATGAAGAACGAGCTATCGACGGTCAACACGGACGCCGCCAGCACCATTGCGAATGAAAGCAGCGCGAGCAATACGTAGTCGCGGTCCCGCAACGGGGAGAATATTTTGACAATCAGGCCCAGCATCACCAGATGCACAGTCGCCGCGAGAAAGCTGCGGGAGAGATACAGCACGTCCACGAAGAAGAACAATCCGATACCGAGCGCGAGGCGCGTGTTCCACCGTTCCTGCAACGCCATAACGCGATGGGTCAGCAACAAATATCCGCGCCAAAGTAAGGCTGCCGTTACCCCCACCACGGAGATTCGGTCCAACTGGCCGGTGGCCGCTACAGTGCCAAAACCCGCGATGAGCATTAGATACACGCACACCACGAGATAGCGGTCCAGATTGGTGGACGCGGCGGCGGCAGGTGTTTTTTCGGCAGGTGCGGGCATGTCTGCCTCAATTCTCCAAGTACCTGCGATGGAAGGGAAGGCAGTGGGGAGGGTAAAGCAATCGAAGGTCACTAATTTCTGTGACCTCACGAAGGTTCTCTTCATTCGGAAATTAGCTTTGACGCGGGAGCGCGCCGTGCGGGATGTTAGAATTTGGGAGGTCAGGCATCGGTCCTACGCGACGTCTCCCCGCCAACCCCGCCAGGTCCGGAAGGAAGCAACGGTAACGGGTTCTTGCGTGTGCAGTGGGTCGCCGGTGTCTGACTTTTTGCTTTTGGGCGACAAAATCGGTTGCCAAGTCCGGCACCCTCCTCGTCCCGAAGAATAGACATCCAGCGCCGAATCCTTCAAAATACATGGTTTATCCCTGCAGGAGAAAGCCTTGACCCTATCGCCTCGCAATACTGCCACGGCCCTGAGAAAAGTGAAAATCAGCGCCCTGGGAACCTATGTTCCGCCGCGTCTTCTGACCAACGCCGACCTCGAGAAGATGGTCGAGACCACGAATGACTGGATTGTCGAGCGTACAGGCATTCGGGAGCGCCACATTGTCGAGAAGGGCGTAGCTACCAGCGATATCGCAGTCGAAGCCGCCAAGAAGGCGCTGGCGTACCGTGGTATCGAGGCTAGCGATCTCGACGCTATTTTTGTGGCTACGGTTACGCCTGACATGCTTTTTCCATCCACGGCTTGCTTGGTACAGCACAAACTTGGCGCAAAGAAGCTTTGGGGAGTCGACCTCTCCGCTGCTTGCTCGGCTTTCTTGTTTGCGCTGCAGAACGGTGCGCAGTTTATTGCTACGGGTGCGCACCAGCGCGTGATGGTCATCGGGGCCGATGTGATGTCGTCGATCATCGACTACACGGATCGCGCCACTTGCGTGATCTTCGGCGATGGCGCCGGAGCTGTGATCCT
Organism: Acidobacteriaceae bacterium; assembly: GCA_043749225.1. Lineage (GTDB taxonomy): Bacteria > Acidobacteriota > Terriglobia > Terriglobales > Acidobacteriaceae > JANXUC01. Next base: position 17,629 of record JAYVEP010000255.1, on the reverse strand, counting down.
GGAAGCAGCAGATGAGGGCAGCGAAGCGAACAGCTTCATCGACTTCGTCCACGAAGTGGATGGCTCCGGCGGAGGCTCGCTTTACATGCCCGGAGGCGGCAGTCTGAATCCTACGACCCACGAAACGGTTGACAAGAAAATGCACTACGTCCATCAGGACGGTGGGGCGGTCTTCAAGTTCGCAGTGCGCAAAATGGCGGATGTCTGCGTACAGCTCCTGGAAAGAAATGGACTCAAAGGTAGCGACGTCGATGTCTTCATTCCGCACCAAGCCAATCTCCGCATCATCAATGCCACGGCGGATAGGCTCTCGCTGCGGCCCGAAAGCGTAGTCATCAATATCGAGCGCTATGGCAACACGACCGCCGGTACGATTCCCCTAGCCATGCAAACGGCAATCGAAGAAGGCCGGCTTAAGAAGGGAAGCCTTGTGCTGCTGGCCTCTGTGGGAGCGGGCTTTACCGTGGGGGCGACTCTGCTGCGGTGGGCTTACTAGATTGAGCAAGCTTTCACTGCCCAGTCTTCATCACCAAATTAAACGAAAATCCCCACCGCTCAGAGTCTGCGCCCGGCAGATTGCTGGTTGTTCACATGAGAGTGTTAATTTTCACTGGGTCTCTGGATATCCGGGGCTGGGCGTGTGAAAGAACTTGCACGAGGACTGCGCAAGTCGCCCGAACTCCGTAGTTGGGGATTTGCCAAGGGGTACCGCGCCTTGGTAGTGTGAGGGGAAGCCGGAAAGACAGCATCCGGAAACGACCCGCTAATCGCTCAAGAAAGCGTGGACTGGATGACCCACAAAGCGGATGGGGGCAGGCGGAAGGCCGACAAGGGGAAGAAACGCTCGACCATGGATTCAGTGCAGAGAACTACGGAAGGGGCTCACCCGAAGGTAGACAATTCGGCCGAGCGCGAAGATAGGCGAGCGCGTCGCCGGGATGAAGGCGCCATTTCCCGCATTGAAGACATCACATATACCGTTTTGAGGAAACACAAGCCTCAGCCCTGAGGCAATTTCGGCTACCTCGAGCAAGCGCCGTTTTGTCTGAGCCAGCCTTTGGGCACGCCAACCTAATCCAGCCTAGCCCTTCACGTACTGCACACCATATTCGTAGTATTCGTCGCCCACAGGCTGTTTTCGAGCGACTCTTCCCGCGACAAAGATGTTAGCCGTCCCGGGTGTATAGGGAACGGAGACGTTAATCCAAGTATCCTTCTCGTAGACTTGCTTACTGAAAAAGCTGATGCCCCCGCGGGAGACATCCAGAACCTGCACCACGTCGGCCTCAGGGGCCGGCCCCTGGATGCATGCTGTCATCTTTACTTTCGTACGCTGAAATTGTCGGTCTTGAGGGCCTTTTCCCAGGGAGGCTCGGCCGACGGAAGGTCCGTCCGGCACTGATACCCAAGCCGTCGCTTTAGCGCAAGATTCGCAAGGGTGTGGAAGCCGCTGATTGGCTTCAAACACCCGGAACTCGATTTTATTCAGAGCGAAAATACGTTGGCGAACGCACTCGTTACACATGAGCAGGACACGCGGCAAACCCTCCGTCTCCGCAGCCGGTGGTGGAAAGGAAATCCCCCAGAAATTGGGGACGTCGCTAGAAAACGCAATGCCATAAACTGGGCTGGCCCCGCGGATACCGAGCTGTCCGAGGACGGTGGCACCCACTTCTTCGTTGATCGAGGGTCTACCTATCAAGACCGGCATCTCCAGGGAGACTGACTTGCTCAGAACAATACTAGCCCCATGACGACTCACCATTTCTGTGCATGCAGATTCCGTAAAGCGCAGCCCGGTAGGATCGGTAGCCGTCACTTCAATTGAAATGCTGAGCATGACCCGATCACTACGGCGTTTTCCAGCGCCCTCTGCCGCCGGCGTGGAGGCTGCGCGTGCAGGTGCGGCAGCTGTTCCGGTTGCGCCACCGACCACTGATCCAGCGCTCTCGCGCGGCAAATCCGCCATGTCGAAGACTCCACGACGCCCCTGCAAACCTGAAACGAAAAGAACTGCGGCAGGGACGTCCGCGAATCATCGTAGCCTGCTTTGCCGGCAAGCGATCCCCTACGTTTGGACGTACCTCGGCCCCGAAGGTCTGGCTCCCGAAGGCCCGTATCTCCTTAAGTTTGATCACGAAAGCTGCTATTCTCAAACTTGGCGATTCCAGTCGCCACTCTGCCACAAACTTCATGCCCTACGATGCGATATTGCTCGTCTCCTTTGGAGGCCCGGAAAAGGAAGCCGACGTCCTTCCTTTCCTTGAAAACGTCTTACGTGGGAAGAATGTGCCTCGTGATCGCCTCCTAGCCGTAGCGGATCATTACTATCAATTCAGGGGCAAAAGCCCCCTCAACGAGCAGAATCGGAAGCTCCTGGCAGCGCTCGAAAACGAGCTATCCCAGCATCAGATCAAGCTCCCGGTCTACTGGGGCAATCGGAACTGGCATCCACTCCTGCCAGACACACTGCGCCAGATGAAGGACAACGGGGTGCAGCGCGCTTTGGCTTTTGTCACCTCCGCTTGTAGCTCTTACTCGGGTTGCCGCGAATACCGGGAGAACATTGCAAGCGGCTTGGAAAGCCTGTGTCAAGGCGTACTGAAAGTAGATAAACTACGTGTTTTCTTTAATCACCCTGGATTTATTGAAGCAGTAGTTGACCATGCGACGATGGCGTTGCGCCAGCTTCCCGCAGGAGATTCCAGCAGCGCGCAACTCATCTTTACGGCGCATAGCGTTCCCATAGCAGTCGGCCAAGGCAGCCGTTACCAAGCGCAATTGCAGGAAGCGAGCCGGCTGGTGGCGGAGCGTCTGCAGGTCGCGCGCGGCGGCCGCACTGATTTTGATCTCGTCTACCAGAGTCGCAGTGGACCTCCTTCGCAGCCCTGGCTGGAACCAGATATTCTCGACTTCCTTCGCCAAATGAAGCAGCAAGGGAAGTCTGAGAGCGTGGTTCTTGTCCCCATTGGATTCGTTTCCGATCACATTGAAGTTCTTTACGATCTGGACACCGCGGCCAAAGGCCTATGCGTTGAGCTTGGACTGCGCATGACGAGAGCGCAATGTGTAGGGACCCATCCGCGTTTTGTTCAGATGATTCGTCAGCTGATCGTCGAGCGGATCGAGGTAGAAGCGCTCAAATCCAAAGGGATGGGAGAACAAGGTTTTGTCCGCCCCGCGCTCGGCGTACTCGGCCCCAGTCAAGATGTTTGCCCCGAGGATTGCTGCCCTGCACCGCAACGACCCGCATCTGTGGTGAGGCCTGCGGCACCGCCAGCATGAGTATTCCGACGCTTTGACTATTTAACCCTATGATTCGTTTCGATCACAGCCTATGCAGCAATCTTGATGCCGCCCTGAGTCGCGAGTGGTTGGAGACCAACGGCATAGGAGGATTTGCGTCTTCCACGGTCGCAGGCGTGAATACCCGGCGCTATCACGGGCTTTTGGTCGCAGCGACACATCCTCCGGTAGGTCGCCTCGTCCTGCTATCGAAATTCGAAGAGAAACTGATCGTGGATGGAGAAGTTTTTGAACTGTCCGCAAATCAATATCCCGGAACCGTCCAGCCTCGCGGGTTCGAATTCCTTCAGGAGTTCCGTCTCGATCCATTTCCGACCTTCGTTTTCGAAGTTGCAGGTGTACGGATTACCAAGACCATCTTTATGGTCCACGGCGAAAACTCAATGGTGGCGCAATATGGGCTGTCGCCCGGTGCCAGCGTGAAATCTGTGCTGCTGGAACTGCGGCCGCTGATCGCATTTCGCGACTACCATTCCCTCACGCAAGAGAATGAAGCGCTCAATACTACAATCGTGGTCGAGCAAGGGCTCGTAAGTTTTACTCCGTACGCAAGCCTCCCGACGCTATATCTGGCTCACAACGCCACCTACGTTGGCACAGAGGGTGCGTGGTATCGCGAGTTTCAATATGAAGTCGAGCGCGAACGTGGCTTGGAATTCTCGGAAGATCTTTTCCAGCCCGGACTCCTACAGTTCAATCTGGCCGATACACCGGCGACTGTCATCGCCTCCACGCAACTTAGCAATGCGGCCGACGCGGTCCTATACCGGGCCAATGAAATTCAGCGCCGACAGTCGGTGATCGCGCAAGCGGGCTTTGCGGATGAGGCAGGAAAGACATTGGCCATCGCCGCCGACCAATTTATCGTGTCGCGAGGGAATGACAAGACGGTAATCGCCGGGTACCACTGGTTCAGCGATTGGGGTCGCGACACGATGATCGCTCTGCCGGGACTTGCGCTTGCCACGCGGCGCTCTGATGTAGCCCAGAGTATTCTCCGCACGTTTGCTCAAGCTGCCGATCAAGGGATGCTGCCAAACCGCTTTCCCGACGGCGGCGAGACTCCCGAATACAACAACGTGGATGCCACGCTCTGGTTTTTCGAGGCAGTTCGCGCCTACGTTGCCGCGTCAAGTGATACGGCTTTCGTTCGCGCCGAACTTTACAACGTGATGGCGGACATCATCGCATGGCATATCCGTGGCACACGCTACAACATCCGTGTGGATACCGATGGCCTCCTACATGCCGGAGCGGAAGGTGTTCAGCTTACATGGATGGATGCAAAGGTTGGCGAACGTGTTGTCACTCCGCGCAGTGGTAAGCCAGTCGAGATTCAGGCCCTTTGGTACAACGCCCTTTGCGTGATGGACGATTTAGCGAACCGCTTCGGCGATGCCCACGGTCAGAAACGCTACAGCGCACTGGCGGGTCTCGCGCGCTGGAGTTTCAACCAAGCTTTTTGGAATGACGCACAGAGCTGCCTGTACGACGTCGTAGACAGCGCCGCAGGCGGTGCGAAGTTCGACAGCTCAATTCGCCCAAACCAGATCTTTGCCGTCAGTCTGCACTACGGCATGCTGACTCCGGATCGGGCGCAGAAAGTTGTTGCCATGGTCGAGGAGCATCTGCTGACGCCCTACGGCCTGCGCACGCTAGCCCCGACCGACCCGCGATATCACGGCCGGTATACCGGCACCCCCGCTCAGCGCGACGAAGCCTATCACCAAGGCACAGTATGGCCTTGGCTGTTGGGTCCGTTTATTACTGCATATTTTAGAGTGAATCAGGGTAACGACACGGCGCTCAAGCAAGCTACCGAGTGGCTACAGCCCTTAGTGCGATACCTGCTGGATGGGGGCGTGGGTCAGCTTCCGGAACTCTTTGATGGCGATCCTCCGCACCGCCCGTGTGGTTGCCTGGCGCAAGCTTGGAGTATTGCCGAGCTGCTGTATGTTCGGGCTGGAAATAGGTCGTAGTTAAGGAAGTACTATCTCGCGGCTACGTGCGTCTGGCGGCCATTGGTCTGCGCGGCCGCAATGAGGCTCAAAAAGTGCTGTTCAAAAGTCACGGTCGGCTCGCACCGAAATAGTTCGGGATAGGATCGAAGGGCAAGATTGAATAACTCCACGTCAACTCTGAGAGCGCGTTGCTTGCTCGACCTCTCAGAGTCATTAGACCAGCGTTGCACGGAACACTCTCCACAAAATCTTAACTTGAGCCCAGTCAGGCGGGCGGCTGGGTGCTGTGACCCCAAGACAACTTCCTCGCTAGATATCTCGATGAAGTTTTGAACTTGAGATACCGTGAGTCTAAGCGGCAGCCCCTCAGGTGTAAATGGCACCGGCGTGCTAACCCCTATTGGGCAATGAAGTGTGTGGAGCAACTTGTCGACGGCTCAGTCCCTGACTACAGCTGGTGCCGCTTCCAACTCGCGAAAACTTAGGCGGTGCGACGGAATGGCAGCCAATCCGAGCAGGAGAGCCAGTCCGGCGACTGCTAACGTGTCCGGCACGCCCATTCGTGAAGCCACCGCGCCCCAGATCATGCTGCCGATTGCCATGCTTCCCTGCATCACCAGCAGGTAGATGGACAGCGACCGCGCACGAACCCAAGGCGGCGCCATGGTCTGAGCCGCGTAATTCAGCGAAGCCAAGATTCCAATCCAAGCCGCGCCGCCCACCGACATCACTAAGCACAAGAGCCCCAATTCATGGATACGGCCAGAAGCCGCCGTCACCAAGGCCAATAGCACGATGGCGCCCGCAACCACGCCGTCAAGTGGCACATGAGGACGAAGTCGAGGCAGTATTACCGCTCCCGCCAGTGCTCCTAATCCAAAGCATCCGACGAGCACTCCGAATCCAGTGGAACCAAAGGGTTTAGCTAGTAGCGGCATCAGCGCCCAGATCGCGGTTGCGGCCAGGCTGAACACGCCCGTTCTCACCAGTACAGATTGCACCACGGAAGACTGTCGCACATAGCGAAAGCCTTCCACCACTGATTCCAGCACGCGCGACGCTTGGATGGGGGGCGATGTCACGGTCGGGGCGGGTCGCTTCCAGCGATACAGGAATACAATCACACCGAAGAACGACAACGCGTTGAGCAGAAATGCCGTTCCGGATCCGGCTATTGCTATGACCCAGCCCCCGAGCGCTGGCCCAATGGCACGCGCCACATTGAAGCCCGCCGAATTCAGTGCCACGGCCCCAGCGTGGTTTTCTCGTGAAACCACCTCGGGCGTGATCGCCTGCCACGCCGGGTCGTTCATGACCGATCCCAATCCAAGCAAAAAAGTAAAAAGCAGCAGTGTGCTGGGAGAGATGTAGCGGGTCAACGTCATCAGCCCAAGCGTGGCGGAAGCTAGCACCATCCACCATTGTGCGTAGAGCAACAAGCGGCGGCGGTCCATCATGTCCGCGATGGCGCCCGCAGGAAGCATGACCAGAAACACCGGCAAAGTCGCCGCGGTCAAGACCATGCCCACCAGGAAGGGAGAAGGGCTGAGTTGCGTCATGAGCCAGCCCGCGCCGACGTTCTGCATCCATGTGCCCGTATAGGAAATTACCGCTGCAATCCACAAGGAGCGAAACAGAGGCTCGCCTAACGGGGCCAGCGAGGACCGTGGAACCATCGCGGGGGTAACTTTGAGTTTGCTCGTGGTGACCATGACGTTATATTCCCGTCACGCTTGCATCGGCAGCCGCAGGGAACGGCCACTCGCGCTCGCGCCAGGCACGGATGAAGTAAATGCAAAGACCCACGGCGAGCAGAAGCGCCGCATACCGAAGTTCGCGCTGCGCATTCGGTCGCTTGAACAACACGAACAGAAAGCCTCCGCACGCGAACAAAGCGGGGAGAGGGAAGAGCCACATACGAAACGGTCGAGGCAAATCCGGTCGGCGGATGCGCAGAACGATCACGCCAACAGCTTGCACCAGGAATTGCAGCAGGATCCGAATAACCACCAGCGCGGCAATGACGTCTGCCAGTCGCAGAAAACAGAACAGCGCCGCAACGCCACCCAACACTAGAAGTGAAACATGGGGAAAGTGGTGCTCAGGATGAACCTTTGCCAGCGCGCGAAAATAGTTGCCATCCGTCGCCGCCGCGTAAGGAACTCGAGAATAGCCGAGCAGCAGCGAAAACACCGAAGCAAAGGCTGTCCAAATAATCAGCCCGGTGGCCAGATACGCAGCCCACTGCCCATAAATTCGCTGCATGAAAACAGAAATAATGAAAAAATGCGTATCCGACTTCGATGTCGCCACCAGCTCTTGCCACGGAATGACGCCCAGAATGCTGATATTCATCACAATGTATAGACAGGCGACAGCGAAAATGGAAAGCAGCAGCGCGCGCGGAATGTTCTTCTCCGGATTGCGCACCTCTCCACCCAGGAAGGCGACATTGTAGTAGCCCCAGTAGTCGTAATTGGCGATGAGCATGGCCGCGCCCAGGCCGGTGAAGAAGCTCGACGACAAGCGAAATGCGCCCGGTGGAAAGCTAAACGCCAGCTTGGGATCAAAATGGGTGATTCCAGCGAAGATAATCCATGCAATGGTTCCCATCACAACGGACCACAGAATCTTGGACATCCATCCGATGGTGGCGATCTTGCGATAGAGCAAGAACACCGCGAACAAGCATGTCGCGATCGCCAGAAATGTCGCACCGTTGACCAGCCAACGGACTTGAATAGTTCCAAGGAATCCAAACGCTACATGCGCTTCGCGAGCAGAATAGACTGTTTCAAGCTTAGGCCAGAAAAATGAAGCGTATTGAGCGAGACCAATACAACCGGATGCGATTGAGAGAGGCGCGCTGAAAGAAAGTTGCCAGATAAATAGAAACGACAGCAATCGCCCCAAGCCCTTGCGTCCGTAGATTTCGCTCAGGTAGCGATACGAACCGCCCGCGCCCGGAAACGCTGCACCCAACTCCGCCCATACCAGCCCATCGCAGACTGCGAAGAACGCGCCGAGAATCCATCCCAGCATTGCCTGCGGTCCGCCCATCGCGCCGACGATCAGCGGGATCGTAATGAACGGCCCCACGCCGATCATGTCGATCATGTTCAGAGCAGTTGCGCTGCTCAAACCGATGCCGCGCTCCAGTTGTGGCGTGGAAATCACGGTTGATGAGGGAATCGCTTCGGACGGCATGTTTACTGGGCTTGCCCGGTCTTAGGTTCGTGCCCCGCGCTCAAGAGATTGACATAGAGACGCACCGCACCGGGTACCCCGGCAGGGAGTTGGCGAAAGAACGCGTAGCCCGTGTAGATGTAAGTGCCCTTGCCATACTGCGCGCGCAGCAAGCCACCTTTTTGTAGCGTTTCGCCCGGATCATTGCAGGCTAGCAAAGGCTTAAACTTGGCATCCCATGATTCGGCGAAGTAGAGGCCACGCTCCTGTACCCAACCGTTGAAATCCTTCTGTGTAAGGTCGTTCTGATAATGGAATATGCTGTCTTCCGGCGCCAGAATCTGGACAGGAACCTCCTCCACGCTAACCCGCGCCCTGCTCAGTTGTAGAGGGAAGGGAGCTAGTTTCGCCGCGTTGAAGTCGCCCACTCCACTGTTGTACTGAACAATCAACGTCCCGCCGTTGGAGACGTAATCCAGCAGCGATTTGTTGCTGGCGATGACTTCTTTCTGCGTGTCGTAGACGCGGATGCCCAGTACGATGGTCGAGTACTTGCTGAGATCAGTCTTGCCCAACGACGTAGACTGAATCAACTCGACGGGGATCCCAAGCTGTTGCAGCGCGGTAGGAATCTCGTCCCCCGCTCCCATGACGTATCCAACAGTCAAGTTCGGAGGTACGTTCACATTCACGAAGCTCAGCTTTTGTGTCGCTGGCTGGAAGTAGTAGTACGCGCCAAGGTCTTCCCGCGTGATGAGTGTGTAGCCGTCGGAGTAGTCCAAGCCTTCCGATGTAAGAACGGCACGGATCGCGGCGTGGCTTTCCTCGCGAACCGTCGAAATAACTTGAAAGCTGAATTCCTGCGAGCCACCCTTGGCGTCGAAGTGGACGGCAATGCTGCCTGGTTCCACGCGAGATTTCTCCGGCGCTTGCAACCGCAAAACGCCGTGACCGAAGCTTTTGCTCTCGACACGCACTTTCACGGGAAAGGCATGCTCGCCGTTAATTTTCGCCACTTGCGTTGCCGGCTCTACGGCGACAGAGAAGGCGGGCAGAACGGGTAACGGCCAAACTCTTGACGTCCCCTGGTCGTCCACGAAGGGGGCGAGGACTGGCGTCCGTGTTTCATTTACGGTTTCGTGAAGCGAATAGCTGGCGCTGGCGTACAAATGTGGCGACGGAAAAGGGAGGGTCGTATAGCGCGGATCGTCAATCGTATTCACGCTTTCCGTGGCGGGATCTTCGCGGTGCCAGTACGGCTTGCTGAAGTCGGTTGTCTTGGGAGCAGTCAAAGGGAAGGCAAAAGTGGTTGTACCGCCCGATTGAATCGACTGTGTTCTATTGGCGATCGCCATTGCCCTGGTGTTCCATCCCCTTGGAGCCTCGATCCCAAGGCTACCTAAATTGAGCGAGCGTCGCGAGCCGTTGTGAAAGCGCACATTCACTGTAAACGGTTCTCCCGGCGAGACAAGCGACGACGCAGTCGTCGCTTCCAATGAAACGTTGAGCGCGAGATTGATGGCGTGAACGCACTTTTCGCGTTCCTCCTGCAACTGCGGGAGCACGGCGGCTTTTGCCACTGTGCTGAGATTCGTCGATGAAAGACGCCGCTCAGCTTCTCCGAGAAGCTTCGAAGCGGTGAATAAAGGACCGGCAGCGTTTTCTGGGTCGACTTCCGCGGCAGTACTGGCCAGGTGAACCTGCTTCTCCACTTCCGCTAACTCCGCCTTCAAAAACGGAACCTTTTTCTCCTCCTCACCCAGCCGACTCGCTAGCCCCGGCAGCGATGTATCAATCCCCGCGAAAAAGCCGGACTCATGCCCGCTCGCATCGGCAACACTAGGAATCACCGAGTCCACCAGCTTGTAATAACTGAACCGGTCGCCCGGGTCAACCGTCCACTGCGCCGCACCTTGCGAGAGCTGGTGCCGCAAGCCGTCCATGGCGAACTTTACGTAAGATTCTTTTAAGTCCGGATCTTCCTTCCCGGAATTGATCTTGACCGTGTAGTCCTTCTCGCACTCTGCCGAGTTATCCCAGCAGAGTCGCCCCATGTAGAGTTTTTTCGGCTGCCACGGCAACAGGCCTTCGCGAAGTTGTTCCGGAAAACGGTTGGGATCGGCGGCGGCGCGGAACGCCTCTTTCGTTAAGATCGCCGATGCTTGATGATTGCCATGACCATCGCGACTTGTTCCGGTAAATCGCGCCACCAGCACATCGGGATGGAAGGTCCGAATCACGCGGACCATATCGCCAAGTGCGACGTCGTGTCCCTGCCACTTCTCCAAAGTCTCTTCTGGATTCTTGGAGAATCCGAAATCGGCAACTCTTGAAAAGCGCTGTTCCACTCCGTAGTAGCGATCCGCGGCCAGCAGTTCCAAAGTGCGAAGAACCCCAAGCGAATCCAGCAGGCTGCTGCCAACTTTGTTCTGGCCGCCTTCGCCGCGATTCAACGTCATCAGCAACGTGTGCGTGCCGCGACCGCGCGATTCCACCGTCAGCATCCCGCCGTCTTCGTCATCGGGATGCGCGGTAGTGTGCATCAGGCGCGCCGTCGTGCTCATTCGCTTGAGCGCAAGTCGAAGCCCAGCAGCGCCCGTATCCTGCGGAAGCGGCTGGTCCGGAGAGACCTTGTCCGGCGTCGCTGCAGGGCTGGCGACCGCCATCCCAAGGCAGAGAAGAGAAGCAATTGGAACGAACAAGTTGAGGAAACGGCGAGAGCGGAGCGCTTTAGGAAGTGCCTTAAAAAGATGCATTCGTTGTGGTGAAATCCCTTTTCACATTAGACGCACTGCAATTGTAAGGGTTTCACGATTTTAAGGTCGGCCCGGCGCCTCTCAGCCCCTCTCGAGTTCGTGAGACCTTCCAGAGCTTGTCATTCCGAACGGCCCTATCGTGAGGAATCTGCTATTCGTTCTTGACCTTCAGAGATAAAGTGCCGCCGACGAACCCACCCACTCCATATTCTTGTTCTGGTCAACCCCCATCATGACTCCGCGGCCCAAACGCAAAATGACGAGCACAGGCAGCAGCTCTTTGTCCCAAATGTACATGATGCGGACCTCAGCTTTCGTCTTGCCATGCGGTGTTGCAATGATGGGCTCGAAATACATGCGCTCCTGTAATACCCACTGTGAGCGGCTTTCAGCGGGAACGGCGTCGATGTCCGCCTTCTTGGGCCCAATCGTGACGCCCATCCCGGCAAAGGAAAACAGCGGCTTCAAAATATAGTTTTCAAGCTCCGGTGGAAGCTCTTTCACCTGATCCAGGAACCACGTCTTCGGCACAGATTCGTGCTGCAAATACGGCAGTGAAAATTTGCTCATCCGGAAAAACCAGTTCGGATGCCCAGCCCACTCCACATCAAGATCGTCGGTAAAACGGAATTGCAGATTCAGATTCTTACGCTCGAGTTCGTCCACAATCGCCCGGTTGTAGATGCGCTGGACCGGAATCCTCCTACGATCTTTCTCGTAGAAGAGCTTGCGTCCCTCTTTCTTCACATCTGTGATGTTCACGGTGCGAATGCCAAGAGTTGTTTCGGTCAGAAGAAAGTCAGGCAACGTCTTCTGTTCCAGAGGATCGATTTCCATCAAAATAACTTGCTCCGGATCGCGTCCACCCACGATTGCATGAGACAGCAGCCGCTGGTAAGAGCCTGCGTCCAGGCCACCCAGAAAATATTTCAAATTGCTGTCGAGTTCGAAGACATCCATGTAAGTTTGCGCCAGCACCGGCTGGTAAGCATACAGAGAAGGGAAGGCCTGCAACTCCACCAGCTTCGGCTGCAGTTCGCCAGCAGCGTGGCGAACAAGTCCGAAGTCTACCTGAATAAACATCGGGTTCCGCGCTTCGTGTGGAACATGAAACGCAGCCGGAATCGCTTTGTCGGAAACCTGGCGGTAGGTAGTGCTATCGGTGAGTTGGTGAATCAGCTCGCTGCCTGCCTGCGACATGCGGTCGAGCAATGTCTTCGGGAAGAAACAAGGTGTTTCGCAAAGGCGGAAGTTTACAGACGTACCGCAACGCCGCGCCATTTCCTGTTCAAACAGGCGATATTTTTCCGGAGTAAAGCGAGCGTTAAAGTCCTGGCGAAGGGCTGGAATCATGGCCGCAGCAGTATAGCGCGGGCACGGAGTATTTTGTCATTCCGAGCAAAGCGAGGAATCCCTATCGCCGCAGGACCATTTGCATTTGAAAGGAATTCTTCACCGCACTCAGAATGACAGACCAATTCAAAGGGTATCGACTACGCTTCCAGCAAAAACTGCCCTTGCTGCATGATCTGCCGTCCATCCACCCAGATATTGAATTTCCGTCCGACGACGTCAATATGCGTCGCCGAATACCAGTCCGCGCCCGTGTGAAAGCCGTAAGGATTCCCGAAGGCAATATGCACGCCAGGATACTTTTCGTCCTGCAGAATCTGCCCAATCACGTCTTTTAGACCGATATTCGTGCCAATCGCGAACTCGCCTACGCGGTCACTATTTTCATCGGTGTGGGTGTACTTCCAAAAATCTTCTTCGAGTTCGTGATTGTCAGAATGCGCTTCGGTCAGACGATTGCCCTTGATCTGGATCGTCAGCGGCGCGTCCTTCAGGTCGCCGAACTTTTCGCAAAGATAATCGCCGACGACTCCATCAATCACAAACGTCCCGTTCACTTCACCCGGTGTCGTAAAAATTTCTCCGCCCGGTAGATTGCCCCACTTATCCGGACTAATAATTCCACTTGTCTTCAGCCAACGATAGTTCGGATTCAGCTGCGCAGTAATATCCGTCCCGCAGCTTGTTGTGGCGCGAACCTCGTGCGCTTTCGTGACAATATCCATGACCTTAACGCTCAAGCGATCCACTTTCAGAAAATCCGCGCGCATACCTTCCAGCATGATCTGCCGGTTGATGTTCACCATATGTGCGTGACGTATCTTGCGCCGGTTCACGACATCCGTCATCTGCATCCGTGACTTGAGTTCGTTGCGTTGCGCAACAACCGCGAATACGCTGACTTGGCTCGTCTCCATGTCCTCAAGCATTTCCTGTGGAAGGTCCGTCAACGGACGCGGCGCCAGATCTTCCAAAATCCAGGCGTTGTAAGGCGAGCCCACAGCCTCGATCTCATGCACGATGCTAGCCGCAATTTCCGACGAAGCCAGGTCCGTAATCACCGTCACTTTTTCAAAAGGCTGCACGCGAAGACACACATTGATCGCGTTCCGCGCCCCTGGGGTAAGCTCGGGATCAAACGGCATGGTGCTCAGCCGGGTTGGATTTGAAACAGAAATACTCATGCGAAGTAGCTAGCCCACTTTTCTTTCCGGAAGCTCGGCCACATCCAGCCCAACCGATGTCTCCTCAATGATGTAATCCATAACCTTCATCAGGTCGCCACCACTCTCAGCATAAACGCGAAGTTGCCGATCCGCTCCGGTTCCCATCCGCATAATCTCACGAACGTAACCTACCTCTTGGCGCGAATCGAGCTCATCAAGAACGTCATCGACAAAAGCCAGATATTCTTCAAGCAATTCGCGTTCCGGAACTTCTTTCTCCTTGCCGAAATCAACCAGGTTCCCTTCAATTCCGTATCTCGATGCCCGCCACTTGTTTTCCATGATTAAGGCGCGACGGTACAGGCGGAAACCCTGGTTCTGCGCATAAAGCTTGTACAGTTTCACGACTGTGGCCTGAATCAAGGCGGCTAGCGCGATCGTTTCATCCACGCGCATGGGAATATCGCAGACACGAAATTCCAGCGTGTTGAAGAATGGATGGGGACGAATATCCCACCAGATTTTCTTGGCGTTGTCCATGCAGTTCGTCTTTACCAGCAGCCCGATGAAGCGCTCGTACTCGCCCCAACTCGGAAAATAATCAGGAATATTGGTTCGGGGAAATTTGTCGAATACCTTGCAGCGATAGGACTTCAGCCCGGTATTCATGCCTAGCCAGAAGGGCGAATTCGTCGAGAGCGCCAGAATGTGCGGAATAAAGTATCGCGCTGCGTTCATGATCTGGATCGCAGTTTCTCGATCCTCAATTCCGATGTGTACGTGCAATCCGAAAATCAGATTCGCTCGCGCCACCAACTGCATGTCCTCGACAATCGTGTGGTAACGCTCGTCGGGATAAATTTCCTGCACACGCCAATCGGCAAACGGGTGGGTCGCCGCGGAAGCCAAACGCAGGCCATTTTCGTGCGCCAGCCGCACCATATCCCGGCGCAGGCCTTTGACTTCCAGGTTCGCTTCTTTAATGTTCTTGCAAATTCCGGTGCCGACCTCCACAACGGACTGATGCATTTCTGGTTTGACGCGTTCTTCCAGAATCATCCTGCCCTTGGCGATAATTTCCGCCTGGATGTGCGAGCGCAAATCCCGCGTGACCGGGTCTACGGTTTGGTATTCCTCTTCAATTCCGATCGTGAAGCTCGGTCGCATGGCGAACCTGCCCTATAGGATGTCGATCGTGCCATTGGCACCAGAGAGAGCGCCCATGCCGCGATCAGTATAAATGAACGACGAGGCTGGACGCGTTCAACGTGCGGGAGTAATTTTCCCGTCGGCACATTTGGCAGCGGCACGATATCGGTATTCTGGCATGCTGCGATCAACCACTTCCCATCCGTCTTCGCGATGACCTGCGTCATTAATCCCTTCCGAGGCGGAGCGGTGCTGCCGTCCGGGCTGGATTCTCCAGTCAATTCCCACCGCACATGCACAATCGCGACATCTGGCCTCAAGAAACGCACTGTCGTTTCGCTCGCGGTAAGGTGACTGTTTTTCATCCGAGAGGCATGGATTGCCTCGTGCCTTTTCTGAATTTCGGCACGGTCCCGCCACCATAGGCCGATGACATTCACGAAATCCGCATTCTCGGCGAACAAGTTCGCGAAGGCTTGCATGTCATGATGATTCCAGGACTCCACAAAACCCGTTACAGCGGCTTTAATGGACATATCGTCTTCGTCCAGGTTGTTTGCCGCTGATGAAACTGCCGTCACGAGCATGAGCGCCATCGCTCCGACACAGAAACTTCTTCTGACTTTCATCGATCTCTCCATTTCAGCTTTAGTGATTTCAGGGTCTGAGCATCCAACTCTGAAACGTTCGAGGTGCCTGTTCCATTACTTTTAGCCCTTCAAG
Source organism: Acidobacteriaceae bacterium (assembly GCA_043749225.1). Classification (GTDB taxonomy): domain Bacteria; phylum Acidobacteriota; class Terriglobia; order Terriglobales; family Acidobacteriaceae; genus JANXUC01. Next base: position 2,029 of record JAYVEP010000255.1, on the reverse strand, counting down.
AACGAAGCCCAGCGCAACTCGCGCGCCGGATTCTCATCGCTGAGTGCCTTCTTCACCGCCATCTCCGCGACAGCCTGCACCACCCACTCAAAATTCTCCTCGCCAACCGATTTCACATCCGCATCCGGTGCCGGATTCATGAAGTCAATGGCATAGGGAATTCCGCCTTCCACGGCAAACTCCACAGTGTTCAGGTCGTAGCCCAACGCGCGGCAAAGCGTCAGCGAATCCTTCACAATGCGGTCGCGCAAAGCCGGAGCCGGCTGAGGATTCCCCCTGACATAGCGCTCGTGGTGCGGAGCCTTCGGGTCATACCGCATGATGTGAACTTTCTCCTGTCCAATCACATAACAGCGGAAATACTCCTCAAAATTCACGCCACGCTGCAGCGTCATACAGAGATTTCCGGTCTCGTTGTAGCGTTCGAAGAACTCCGCCTGCGAGTCAACTTTGTATACATGCTTCCAACCGCCGCCATCGTAAGGCTTCAGAAACGCCGGCAAGCCGACATACTCAAAAATCTCATCCCAATTCAGCGGATAGGTGAGGTTCCGCATCGACTGCTCCGATGTATCCGGCGGATGCTCGCGATGCGGCAGGATCACCGTCGGCGGAATCGCCACGCCGAGCTTCGTAGCCAGCGCGTAGTTGAAAAACTTATCATCAGCCGTCCACCAGAACGGATTGTTAACGACAATCGTTCCCGTCAGCGCCGCGTTCTTCAGGAACGCGCGATAGAACTCAATGTCCTGCGAAATACGATCAATAATCACGCGATAGCCGCACGGCTCGGCCATCCTAACTCCGCCAATCTTGACGAACTCCGCCGTCACGCCTTCGACCTTCATGGAATTGATGCGCTCCACCACGGCGGGTGGAAAGGTGTTTTCTTTGCCAAAAAGAATTCCGATCTTCTTCATAACCGCTCGCCCCTACTTTTTAAGATTAAAACCTTAGTCAATACCCAACAACCTCCTTCACAACCCGCAGAAAATTCCCTCCCATAATCTTCTTGATGTCCTGTTCTTTATACCCTCGCCGCAGTAAAGCGTCGGTGAGCGCTGGCATTTTGGAGAAGTCCTCCAACCCCAGCGGCACGCTGGTAATGCCATCAAAGTCGCTGCCTATGCCAACGTGATCGATTCCCGCCACCTTCACAATATGATCAATACAGTCTGCTGCGTCTTCCACGGTCGCAGCGCCCGTCTTCGGGTGGGCCTCGGCCATTTGTTCATAATCTTTTACCGCAAACTGATCCAGCTCAGCCCCAGCAAGCTTCGGTTCAATCGCGTTGTGCTTGGCTATGAATTGTTTAAGTTCCTCGGCGTCTTTCTGATTCAGGAACGAAGCGCTGAAGTTCACGCCAACCACGCCGCCGTTTTTCGCCAGCGCCCGAAACATGTCGTCCTTCATGTTGCGCGGAACATCAGATTTCACAAAGCACGACGAGTGTGAAGCTATCACCGGCTTTGTGCTCACCTCAATCGCATCGTAAAACGTCTTGTCGGAAACGTGCGAAATATCCACGATCATTCCAAGAGCGTTCATCTCGCGCACAACCTGCTTTCCAAAATCTGTAAGCCCGTTGTGCTCTGGTTTTCCGGTAGATGAATCCGCCCAGTTGTTGCTCCGAAAATGCGTCAAAGTCATGGAAAGAATTCCCATGCGCCGATACATCCGGAGAACCCGCAGGTCATCATCGATCTGGTGCCCGCCTTCAATGGTCAGGACCGCCGCAATCTTCTTCTGTCCCACGATGCGTTCAATATCGCGCCCGCTGGTAGCTAACTCAATCTGATCGGGATACTTGTCGAGCACGCTCTGCATGGCATCCCGCAAATCCAGCGTCCGCCGCACGGCTTCAGCTCCGTGATAATACATCGGCACCCAAAGCGCAAAAAATGGAACATGCATCCCGCCTTCGCGCAACCGCGGCAGATCGACCATCCCGTCCGGCAGCCGCTTCCCAATATCGACTCCCTCAATCAGCACGCGTTGCATCGTGTCATTGTGGCTATCCACGCCAAGC
>JAYVEP010000254.1:0-21147 GCA_043749225.1 Acidobacteriaceae bacterium | reverse complement strand
GTCGGGACGTGGCTCAGCCTGGTAGAGCACTCGCTTGGGGTGCGAGGGGTCGGCAGTTCAAATCTGCCCGTCCCGACCATTCAACAACTTACGGCGTTTTGCCTCTTGCGTTGACTACTCGCCTAGGGGTGCCGAAATGCCGTCGCTTTTTACCCAATTTCTTCACGAACGCCAGTTCCTTCACAATGTTGCACCAACCACCCTGGAGTGGTACAAGTACGCATTCAAGTGGCTGCCCTCAGAGTCACCCACCGCCGATGACCTGAAGGATGCCGTGGTCCGAATGAGGACCAAAGGGCTTAAGGCCACCGGCTGCAACTCGGCCATCCGAGCCATTAACGCCTATCTGAAGTGGACCGGCTCACCCCTCAAGCAACCACAGCTCAAAGAGCCACAATTCATATTGCCCACGTTCTCAGCAGCGGAAGTGAAGCGGCTTGTGGCGTGGAAGCCAAAGACCTTTGCCCAACGCCGTCTGCATCTGCTTGTGCTCTTCCTGCTAGACACCGGATGCCGCATCACAGAGGCATTAACGGTACGGGTCCATGAGGTAGACATGGAAAACCTGCTCGTGACGCTGGACGGCAAGGGGCGCAAGCAACGGGTGGTGCCGTTCTCATTTGAGTTGCGGAAGGCATTGTTCCGTTTCATTCGTGACTTCGGGCGCAAGGTGGACGCCCTGCTCTTTTCCAACCGGGGCGAGACCATGCTTGGAAGGCGCAACATGCTCCGGGATGTGAAACTGCTGTGTAAGCGGCTTGGCTTCAAGCCACCGGCCCGCACGTTGCACGCCTTCCGGCACACCTTCGCGGTCAACTACTTGCGGCGTGGTGGCAGCGTCTTCCATTTGCAAAAGGTCTTAGGGCATTCCACGCTGGAGATGACGCGCCGTTACGCAAACCTGATGACGGAGGATTTACAGGCGGTGCATGAGCGGGTATCGCTGTTGACAACTTGACCCTCCGCAGGCCCCTAGCAGCCCCGTAGGGCGATAGTTACGGTGGACTTTCTGGGTTTTGAGTTCATGTTTTGATGGGGGTAGTGGGGTACCCCATTTGCTCTAGCTCGGTGGCCCAATACACAAGCCACTCCCTGGACCGCCGCTTACGTTTGAAGGACGCGAGCGGGTCCGATAAGTCAAACAGGCAGGTTTCGATGTGCCGGGCTGCTTCCCGCGCCCGTTCTTGGTCTTGCTTTTTCACAGTGAACATTAAACCCCCTGATATTAGGTACTAGTACTACTACTGTCCCAGTAACACTATCCCTCAATGCCAGAGGCGTTCTGTGGCGTGGTCACGAAGTATCCGGCGGGTGGGGGACTACCCCCTAAAATGTTGAAAGCAAAGGCTTTATAGTCCGCCGCAACTCTTTTCTATACATACGCAAGGATAGATTTCATTTCGCCTTTTGTTCGCTTTTTACCAAACGGGCTAAAACAGGGCCAAAAAGGATAGTTTCGAGGGGCATAACGAGCATTAAGGAAAAGGGCGATTTGGCTCCAGGATGCCCTACAGCGTTTGAGAAAGTGCGGGTGGTACTCAGGGGTCACCAACGGGGCGGCCCGCGCTCAGATCGAATCCTAGCGCGAAGTGACAAAAAAGTGCAGTTGTAAGTGACTGAAAATAAGCCGGTTCTACCGGGCCAAAAACGGCCCACCGACGTGCGGGTCTTCTCCAGGAGCCGGTGCGGGCGGCTTCTTACCACCGCCCTAAAGTAATCTAGCCAGGTCGGTATTACTTCGGTAACGTTGTGGAGTCGGTGCCGAAAGCACCGAATGGTGGAGCTGAGGGCCATCGGAAAAGCTAAGTCCAGGCATGGGTTTTGGCTTTCCGGTGGCCCGGCCTACTTTTGGATCATAGCTCGGGGCCGGTCGGCCCGCAACGGGCCGGAAGTGCATCCCGCCGCTGGCCGCATACGCTCTTTAGGCTTGCGCCCAAAAGAGCCTAGGTGCCGGGGGGTATGTACTTAACACACCACACATACACACTAGACAGAACTTTAACATTAACCCCTCTAAGCACAACAAAACAAAGGCTAAACCATTAGCCCATAGTTTAGCCCAAAGTGAAGTGTGCAAAATATTGCGGGGTCAATTTAGTGTGTTTCGGGGCAGATTGGGCACAACTTGGGCGGCAGAATGGGCTAAAGTCCTAGGGACCTTCATGGCGCGAGTCGCGCCTTGCGCTCCATCCACAACCGGGCTTCCTCAGCCCACAGCCACGAGCGATACTTGCGTTCCGCTTCGGCTTTCGTGGGTGCCAAGACGATCAACTCACCCGCCGCGTTGCGGGCTATCCACACGCTGTCACCAACGCGGCAAGTCTCGGGGCCATAGGGCACGGTGTTGGCCTTGACCTTGGCGAGGGTGCCGGGTGGCAGCGGTTTGCTCAAAGTACCTCTTCTTTTCGGGCGCGGCCCCCACCCAAAGTGTCACCAGTTTATCCGCCCGTCAGAGGTAGATAAAAAATAAGAATATAATATATATATAAATCAATAACTTACGGACAATTGACCCACTCTCTAGAAGCAAAACAGTGGTGACAGCCCGCTTTTTTGCCCCTGTTTTCCGTCTATCTCTTTGATTCTAAAGAGAAATGTGCGGTGGTGACACTTGTGGTGACATCAGTGGTGACACCGGTTGTCCTATTAAAATCAATCACTTACAGACTGCGCCATGCGCCTGCCCCGCGAGTCGTACCCCATAGCCTTCGCTACCTGCGGCAGCATGATGACGGCCTCTTCTCCGTGCTCGTTGCGCTCAATGACCACCTGCTTGCTCTTCTCCAGGCGGTCCAAGGCGTCATACCAGACCGGAATGGACCCACCCACCGGCCCACGGTTGTAGTGGGTCGCACGTTTCAGGTCTCGCACGCAGACGCGCCCGGCCTTCTTGACCGCCCGGAGAATGCGGTCAACGCTCCGGCGTTTCCACTCTTGCTCGGTCACGGCTTCACCCGCGCCTTGGCGGGTGCCACGCGAACGGACCCCGATGGTTTGCGCTGTCCTGCCTTCGTGTCGCGTCCCCGCAGCTCCGCGTGATGCTCTTTCGCGAAGTCGCTCCAGGAGCGGCCATCCGCCACAAGCAGATCATCCGCGCCGGATGGGTTGAGCGCGAACATACCGCAAAGGCTCGGGTCCCGCATCAAGATAAGGCGGGCGTAGCAGGCCCGCACGCTGTTCGAAATTTTGAACCCGTCCGTCTTGATAATGCCCACATTGATGTCAAACCGAATTCTCTCGGTCAACGCGCCGATGCCGTAACGTGCCCCTTCCTGTTGCTTGGACCGTGCGGCCTGGAGGAACCAATCAGCCACACGCGGGTTAGCTTCATGGTACGCATAGAACTTCGCACAAAGATTCTGTGCTTTGCGGCGGGCCACCTTCGTGGTTAGTCGTAGTTCGCCCGCCCCGTAAAGCGTAACCACGTCGCCCACCAAGTCAGCCGGTGGCAGGGTACCCAACGCGGTAGTTAGTTCATCGGGCCGATGACGGCCATACGTCTTGAGCATTTGTTTCAACATCGCAAAACCCTCCAGTTCGAAAATAGCCACTCCGGTGGCTTACCGCCAGTCACTTTGACTATTTGTTCATCTTTCGTAACGTGCGTTCCGTATGCTGCACAAACTCATCCCCGTGTTTGTCTAGCATTCCGCGCACACCTGCCGCGTCAATCGTGTTTACGTGATACGTCGGGTTGTGGTGAACGTGGTATGTATCGCCGCTGCTCGCCGCCGTGGACTTGCTCAGGTTTTCCGTGAGTCTCTTGGGTAGGACTGCCTCACCCGGCGTCAGCATCGCGGGCACAGTGTCACCCCGGCCAACGCCCGGCACGATGCCGCCTTCGGCGAAGGCCATCATGGAAGCAAAGCCCAATGCGCCGAGCAACGGAGCCATCACAATGTTCGTGGGGAACGGGAAGTGTGTTCCGGCAAGGTACATCTTGCGGGCAGCGGCGGCGGCTTCCTTCTCTTTGCCGAAGTCCATTGCAATGGCGGACTGAATCGCGTTTTGCAACATGCTGGACACCACTTGGTTCCCGGTTTGGGCCATCATTTTGGCGAAGGATTGGTGGCCCATCAGCACCTGAGTAAAGCCCTGGGCATAGATGCCCGCCATGCGCTGTTGGTCCGCCGTCAGCTTTGAGAAACGCTGTTGGGCCGCTTGGTCTTCAAGCTGTTGGACTTTGTTCTCGTGCGCCTTGCGTAATTCCAACTCTTTGTTTTGAAGTGCCTTCAGCTTGTTCTGATATTCTGACCCGTCCTTGTCTAACGCGCTTTCTTCCTTCTGCAAAGCCTCCAGTTTTTGCTGGTAGTCGGTTGCTGCAAAAGCCTTCTCAATCGCTAGCCGCTGGGCACCGGTTTGAAGGGCCAAGACGGTGCGAAGATTCGCGTGTTCGCGGTCAGCGGCAAGGACTAGCTCGCCCATTTTTAGCGTGTGCTCGGCCTCTTGCCTACCCGCTTCGGCCCGAAGTTTCTTTTCTTCGCCGTCCATTGACTGCTGAAGGTCCGCACGTTCGTGACGCAGCCCCTTATAAAAGCCCTCCGCCTGAAGCCCCTTGCTTTCCTCTTCCTTGATGGCCGCGTCTATCGCCTGGAGCCTTTCCGCAGATCCCTTGTGGGTCGCGTCAATCTTCATCCGCTCGGCTTCCTGAAGGTCCGACACGGCTCTTTTATAGTTCGCCTCCCATTGCTTCTGTGCGTCCTCATCCGCACGCTTCTGGTCTTCGGCCATCTTGCGGAATGCCTTGTCTTGCTCCGCGCCTATCTTGTTATCGGTGCCGGTGGTGGTGTTTTTCTTCTCAACGCTTTTGGTTTCGTTGATGATCTTCTGTGCTTCCACTTGGTCTTGTAGAGCGCGGACCAAAATTTCCTGCGATGCCACGGCGTCCTTGTCATAGGACACGCCCAACTTCTTGAGGGCGAGTGAGGCTTCCTCAAACTTGGCGTAATCGCCATTCTTACCATGGCCGGGGTCCGCTTGGCTGTCATTGCGTTGCTTCTGAAGGGCTAGGATCTTCTCTTCACGAGACACCGTCTCATCCAATAGCTTCGTGGCTCCGGCATTGTCTTTCTTGGCGAGCAAGCTGTCATACTCACTCTTGAACCGGTCAAGAGACCCCTTAGCCGCTTCAGAACCGGAACCGAACTGGTACCAATGGCGGTCAAGCTGCTTGAAGACTTCGTCCGCTGCCTTGGCGAGCGTGCCGAAGGTTTGGACAAGCTCGGCCATGCTCTGCCGGTCGATAAGCTCCAATTGCTTGTGGAGGGCGGCTAGGTGGTTCTGATTCAATTCATCGGCCTTAATACCGGCGTTCAATAGCTTGGTGTCCAGGCCATTCAACGCATTGGTCGCCGCTGTGCCGAAGGCAATCTGTGATTCCGTCAGCTTCTCGCCCGCTTCTTTGAGCTTGGCAAGGTGTTCGATTAAGAGGGTCGCGCCCACAAGTATGGCCAAAAATGGAAACGCTGCCTCCATTGCCGCGCTCACCGGCCCAAGCTGGGAGATAAAGCTGACCAAAGCGCGGGGCATGTGGACCCCGAATTCCTCCCCGAGCAGCATAACCCCATGACGGGCTTCGGTCATGTTGTAAGACACACCGTCAGACATCCCTTCGGACCCTTGGCGAATGTCTGTGAAGGCATTCTTAGCTGAACGGGCAGCATCACTCATCCCGCTTTGGAACGTCGCTGTTTTAGTTTTCAGATCGACACTGAGTTCCCAAACTGCTTGCGCCACGGTATCACCTCAAAGTGAAATAACGGGCCGATGCCTCCCCAAACACCGGCCCATCTCTAGAACAGTCCCGGATTCCTGCCCACGATCCATGAACCCCCAACGGGTCTTTGGGGCATCGTGCAGGGCGTCCGGGGCGCGGGAAAAGTGCCCCAAAGGTTGTTAGACCACCAACTTCGTGATGGCAGTAGGCACAAGCAGCTTGCTATCCGTGCGCCGGAAGCAAATCAGCCCAACGCCGTCTTTGGCCGGAACCTCATATCGGCGCACGAAGAGACTTGATCCAAACGAGGACACTTCCCTCACCAAAAAGCGGGAGAAGTCACCGTGGGCAAGTACATTCGCACTCGCAAAAGTGCCGTCAGAGGCTACGCTGTCCATGTCATTGTTGACGTAGATAGGGTAACCGTGGAGTGTTGGCGGAACGCCTTTGGTTGCGTTTCCGTCCTGAAACGAGTTCTGCCACAAAGAGCGGTTATCCCCTGATATTCCGGTGTGCAATTTGCGGAGGTACTTGATTGTGGTGTCGCTCGCCATGTAAGAGCTGTTAGGCCGGTACAGAGGTGGAGTGGCATATGCCAAGTCCAAAGCAATGTCCAGGGTTAGAGCAACAGCTCCAGCGGAATAGCTGGTAGCCCCGGTGATGAAGCCTTGCTGTTCTGTGGTCCCGTTCCCTTTACTGAATTTTAAATTCTCGAAACGGATCACACGGGCGAAAAGTGCCGCAAGCAGTTCACCAATGAGCGTGGCACCACCGGCAAATGATCCACCCGCAAAACCGTCCTCTTGCAGCTCACGCGGCACGAAGACCGGCAAGCTTGACGTTTTGTATGCCTTCAGTTGAGGGCCGGTGATGCTGGTAGGCGGCGTGTCGGAGCTGACCGTTGCGTCGGCACCCGTTGCAGCCGCTTCAGCAAGTGCAACCCCGAGCACAACATCATTCAAGACCGGGAACGTGGTTGGTTCGCCGGATTGGGTTGTGAACATCTTGCTTATCTGCCGGACCGGATCGAAGGAAATATAGTTACGCTGGATAAGATCCTGCACAGTAGACGGAATGAAGACCCCACCCGATGACGCGAGGTCTGCACGAACGTCATACGGACGCCCCGTCATGTAGTTGGTAAGGTTGGTCATTTGCGCCTTCACTTCAGAAGATGCGCGGTTGTACACATCCTGAATCTGATGGCTGAGTGAGCTGTTGCTACGGGGTGTCCCGGCATCGTGTGCGGCCTGGAAGGACTCTCCGCTAACGTGGATGACGCCGGTTGGGTTGCTGGACCGGTCACTCACTCCGGGGAAATGCGCCCCGCTTTGATGGTTAGCAATTTCGGAGTCAATGGTTTTGATTTTGGCAACGAGACCGTCATACTGCTTCAGATCCGCGCCCTTCAGGTCATGCCCGGCAGACATCGCGGCATTGACCAGTTTTTCGGCTTCGGCTTTGGCGGCAAACTTATGCTGCAAAGCGTCATTGATATTGAACATAGAATCCTCATTTCAAATTTTGTTGGCGCACGTGGCCCCGACTCGCGGAGCCTCTGTGTGCTTTTCAGCGTGTGCGCTTTATCACCCGCTACTATGAGCGGAGGGTTATGACGCACCGGCCAACCCGTTAAACTTGTCAGTTCATTTCCGTCCTTGGGTCAGCCAAGGAATGCAAATTCTTGAGCCAATCCACGCTGTCACCGATTGACGGGCGAAGCCGCTCGGCCAACATCTGAGCGCAAGCTCGGTGCGCGGATAGGACTACCTGGAGGGCGAAGGAGGACTCAGCACACCGGACTTCTGCATGGCCGTCCACAAGGCCAAACACGGCGCAATACGCAAGCCCACGGCGGAGAATGTCAGCGCGGACTTCCGGCGTAATCTCACGGTCAAGCGGGACAATGATAAACTCGCCCGCCGCGTTGCCCATGATGCAACCTGGGTACTGTGCTTGCAGTAGCAGTTCTTGGTGTGCGTCCATAAAAGCCCCTTCCGTTTTGGTGTCGGTGGGCTAAAATGAACAAAGCCCTACCGTGATGCGTTTGCGCGTGTCCGATTTGTGGCTACCCGGCCTCAGTTGGTGTGCAAACCTTCTGAGGCCAACTTGTTCCTACAGCTCAGTCAACTTTTGCCGCATCCTCCGTCGCCCGTCTGCGAGCCTCCAACAATCTTTTTTCAGCTTCGGGTCCGGCCATGAACGGCCAAACAAAAATAGTGCGGTACTTCTCAGTGCCTTTTGCATCTCGGTCCGTCTGAATAAACAGCACACCTAGAAAAAGCGGCTTGTGTAGGGCCTTGACGCGCTCAACAAAGGTTCCAATCTCTTCCGCCTTCGGCAGAGCGATGGTCTGCCCGCCGTCGCTTACGCCGGGTGTTTCAGGCTGACAGAACACAAGACCGGCAGACACATCAGTCTCGCTGAGCTTCGCGTCTTTCATTTCGCTTATGAAACGGTCGAATAGCTCCATCGTCCGGGCCATCGCTTCCATCTTGGAGAGCACCCTGTTTTGAATCGTGCGCGGAAGGGATGACTTGAACTTACGGCGAACAACTTGCGCCTTGGTCATGTCTTTGTCCAGCGGGTTGACCTTCTTAGATTTCCCGGATTGCTCAGCGCGACGTTGCTCTAGGATGTTCACAAGACCAACAGTACTCTTTTGGCCACTTGGTGTCAAGTGGCTACTGTTAAATAAGTGCCTGTAGTCCCAATTCTCGTGGACCGGGCACCGAGGACGTGGTAAAAGGGCGTCTTAAAGAGGCGTCTAATGTGGACTAACCTATTGCCCTGCAATAACATACGCCCACTTTAGTCACCTGTGTTTTGGGTATCGTGGGCATTTGCAGCTCGGTCGGGCTCCGTGAGAATCTTGGCCCATGAAAAAGACACCGGACCACATGCTAGTGCGATTTTTTGGTGCGGACGGAAAGCCCGCAGACCTGAAGTACTACAACAAGCCCTACCTCCCACGTCTTCCAGTTGGGCACACGGGACACGCGGCTCCCCGTATGTTTCATAGGACGAAGCCGCGCTATAAGAGCGTTGCGGGGCTGTTGGTGATGGGCCGGAGGTCTAAGCGTGGGGCAAAGGGACCGCTCTGCCCGGTGGTGCCATTCAATAGGTAGCGGTATTCTAGTGTTTTGGAGGCGTCACAGATGGAAGAAACGAACTGCTTTGAACATAGGCTGTTGTTGCGGTATGAGCACGCGGCTCACGAAGACGTTAAAAAAATGCGAGAAGGACATTGCCGCCAAACAATTGCGGCAGCATGTGGCGGTGTGTGAGAAGTGCAAAGCCCATTGGAGCGAAGTAGGACCGCTCTGACCTAAAGGGTAGAATTCCAAAAGAGGAAAGGACTTGCGTGTTTGACCCCCCGCGTATAGGATTCATGGCGGAGTCAGAACGCCGTAACTGCCTGATTCTCCACGGACGCCCATCCGCCCCGGCCTTCTCGCTTGGGGTGCGAGGGGTCGGCAGTTCAAATCTGCCCGTCCCGACCAAATCTCCTTTTGCACCCTTTGAATCTAAGCTCAATGTGGGCCATCGAGCTGCGCCGGAGAACGACAGCCCTAGAACGCCGCCGAATGTAGCTTGCCCGTCGCGATCAGGTTTTCAATCTTCCCAACGGAGCGAATTCCGCCGCGCGCACCGAGGCACGTGCAGTTTAGTGCGGCCGCGGCACATGCGAACGCCAGTTGCCGCTCCAGTGGCCAAGCTTTTCGCAAGCCGTATATGAAGCCGGCGTGAAACGTATCTCCAGCACCTGTCGTGTCCACGACATCCACCTGAAAAGCCGGGGCGTAGCTGAAACGCGTACCGTCCCACGCCAGCACTCCCTCGCTGCCCAGCGTGGCTGCGGTCAGTCGGCAGTTGTAGCGGCGAAATACTTCTGGCAGCGACCGGTGAAGATCATCGTCGTGCGTCAGCTTTGCTGGAATGTCGCGGCTTGTTATTAGATAGTCGATGTTCGGTAGAAGTTCTTCGACGCCAGGATAGAGTTCATCGAGATCGGCGATGACCGGTATCTCCGCCTCTCGCGCCCATCGGGCCGCCAGTGCAGCAGCGGCGGTGTCGTGCCCATCTAAATGCAGAATTCGCGCGTTGACGATCCATTCGCGTCGCAACTCTTCTGGGAGGAGTGCAATCCGCGGGTCGCGTTTCCAAAGCACAGTGCGCTCCCCCTCGTGATCAACCAGGATGTACGCTTGCTGGCTGGTTCCACCCGCCGCTGTAAAAAGTTGCGTTTCCACGCCAAGCCGCGCAAATTCCGCTCGATGAAGCTCGGCAAAATGGTCTTCCCCGAATTTTCCGATGTACCGTGTGCGCAAACCCCATTGTTGGCACGCCGCCAGAGCCGAAGCCACTTGGCCGCCCAGCACTGCGTCGGCAGACTTGATTTCGACTTTCGAGCCACTCTTCGGAAAATCCTTCACCGGAATCAAAATATCTGTCGCGTTCAGGCCAACGCCAACGACATCCACTTGTGGAACACTGGTCGTCGAATTGGCCATCATCGAAAGGATCCTCTTAGTGGAAGCGCGTAGTGCGCCAAAGCTTTCTTCCACAAACAAACAGCAGAACAAAAGAAATGATGGTAAGCACGAGAGCGGGTTTCCACTGAATGGCTAAATCGGGGACGCGAGCCATGGCCGCAAAGCCTACCAGAACAGATGTCGCCAGGATCACCAGCAGCCAGTCAATCCAGGTGTGTTGAAGGGGAAGTTCGTCGTCGGCCTGGCGACCTTCGAATCGCGCTTCCACGTAGTTGATAGGCACACCGTAGCGCTGGCTCTCGCGTATCGCCGCGTCTCTCCAGCGCAGCTGTTCCTCGCCCGTGGCCGAGGAAGCCGCAATCGCGGCCACACCCAGAATCATCAGAAGCGATCCGCCAATCACTTGTAGATACGTGGCATGGCTCTTGCCGTGCAATTCGCCGAAAACGAGAATACCCCACAACAAGCCCCACAGCTGATTCGTGTTCGCGATTGGAATTCCACGGCTGATCCCTACATATTTCGCTGCGTATTGCTGAAAGAGATCGCCAATCACCCAAACAAATCCTCCCAGCATCAGCCAGAAAATCACTCCGCGCGCCTGTTGCAACTCGTGCCAAAGCGGCGTCGGCCCCAAATATGCAAGCGCCAGCGTTCCCATCATTCCTAGTTCGCCAAAAGTAAAAAATGTGACGAACGACATCGGACTCATGCCCGTCAGGTACGCCTTGCGGTAGGGAATGTACATGGTGCCCCACAGTACCCCAGCACCCAGGGCCGCCCATACTCCGCTCATTGCGTGTCCGGAAGGATTTTGAGAGGCTGAGGCAATCGCCAGCAGAGCAGCGCCAACACAGAGCACTGCGGCTCCGCCCAGGACGCCGGTCCATCGCCGCCAGCCCGCCTGGCGAAGCTCATTAAAGAAAAGAAACCCCCAGAAGATTCCAATCAAACTGTTCGAATTCCACAAAGGAAACGCAATGCTGAGGCCAACGTCGCGAATCGCGAAAATCGTCAGCGTGTTCGCTACGGCCCACAAGCATCCGGCGAGCAACGCCCAGAGGATTAAGTGGGGCGCACGACGTACGTCGGCTCGCACCGAGGTCGTGCCCATTGCCAACGCGGGCAAGCTCCAGCGCGCCAGAAAAACACCTGATACCATAATCAGCGAAATCACAACCGGCGAAATGCCGATTGAGACGAGCTTCGTCGGCGCTTCCGCAGCCCCTAGCCAAGCTCCCGCCGTGAAGCCGGAGAAAATTCCAAGCAACTGCAAGCTTCGCGATCGCGTTCCGCTCGTTTTACCTGTGGAACTAATGTCTGGAGATTCCGCTGGCATGATTTCCCGGAAGCAACTAGTGAAACATCCTTAGTAGCAGCAGCCCGCAAAACAAGACTATGACCGGCACCCAGAAATGGATGTCCGTCAGGGCCATCGCCAAGCGGCTACGCGGTGAATCGAGTTGCGTCATGTGGGATTCTAACTGGCGAGCATTATACCTAACGGGCCGGGGCAAGCGCCTGAGATTTACGGTTTCTCCAACACTTACTTCTTCCGCCGCTTCCCCTTCAATTTCCCTCTCCGCACAGGTTCTTCGTCCATCAACGCAAACTGAATTTTCCTCAGCACCGGATCAATCCGGTCCACCAACACCCTGATCCGATCCCCGAGGCTGTAGGCTTTTCGCGTTCGTTGGCCGATGATTTGGCGCGTGTTTACGTGGAACGTGAAGTGGTCGTGCGTCAGCGTGGCGAGCGGGACCAGGCCCTCGATGAACATATCGATGAGTTCGACGAAGAAGCCGAACTTGGTGACGCTGATGATGAGGCCGTCGAAGTCTTCGCCGACGCGGTCTTGCATGAACTTTACTTTTTTCCATTCCATGAGCTCGCGCTCGGCCTCGTCAGCGCGGCGTTCGGTTTGGCTGGATTCTTCGGCGACGTCGTGCAGTTCTTCGATGGAGATGGGGCCGGTGAGCGCGGGTTGTTCCGCAGACTTGGTGCGTTTGGATTGAGAACGGGCCTCCTCAGGGGCTAAAGCCGAAGGATTTTTGGGCTTAGTTGGCACGGCTGAAGCCGTGCCCTGATACGAATCTTGGTTCTGGTGCGAAGCTGCGTCGCTCTTCAACGGAGCAAGCTCCGTTGCCACACTAGCGCTTGTCGCGCGAGCTATCGCCACTCCGCCCGCTTCTTCCGGCAAAGCCCGCAGCACTTCCTTCAAGATGCGATGAATAATCAGATCCGGATAGCGCCGGATGGGCGAAGTGAAGTGCGTGTAAGCCTCCGCCGCCAGCGCGAAGTGACCATCGTTGACTTCGGAGTATTTAGCCTGCTTGAGCGAACGCAGCATTAGAAAGCTCAAGATGCGCTCCTCCGGCTTGCCTTGAATCTTCTGCGCCAGCTTCTGATACATGCGCGGCGTCACGTGGACTTCCTGCGGAATTTCAATCGACCGAGGCTGGCGTCCAGAACCCTGCGACGCCCGACGGTCGCCCTTTAACTGCACGCGGCGAATCGGCAGCGCGCCCACGCCGAGCGAATATCCCCAGGTCGCAGCTGTGACTTCGAATTCGTAAACGCGCTTAGCGTCCGGCTTTTCGTGAATGCGATAGAGTGACGGCACTCGCGCTTCGAGATACTGCGCCACACATTCGTTCGCGGAAAGCATAAACTCTTCGATCAAGCGATGAGCGATATTGCGTTCCGATCTCGCAACACCTTGCATCAGGCCTTGATCGTCAAACTCAATCACCGGCTCCGGCAGATCAAAATCAATCGACCCGCGCCGCTGCCGCTTAAGATTTAAGATGAGCGCCAGATCCTTCATTCGGTCAAAGCCCACGGCCAGCGCGGCATAGCGCTGCCGCGCCGCAGGATCGCCTTCCAGCACGGCATTCACGGCGGTGTACGTCATGCGCTCGGCGGACCGAATCACGCCCTCGTTGAGCTCGTAGCCGACAATCTCTCCTTGATGGTCAATCTCCATCGTGCAGGAGAGAACCAGCCGCTCCACCTGCGGGCGCAGACTGCAAATATTCGTCGACAACTCCAGCGGCAACATTGGAACAGCGCGGTCAGGGAAATAGACAGATGTGCCGCGCAGGCGAGCTTCCTGATCCAGCTTCGAGCCAGGCGTGACGTAGTGAGCGACGTCGGCGATGTGAACCTGCAGCTCGTAGTTGCCATTTTCGAGGATTCGGACGAGCACCGCATCGTCGAAATCGCGGGCTGTTTCGCCGTCGATGGTGACAATCGGCAAATCGCGATAATCGCGCCGCTTTGCGAGCTCATGCGCAGAAATAATCTCGGACGCGGCTTCGGCATCCTCCAGCACTCCCGCAGGAAAGCGGTGCGGCAGATGATGTTTGCGAATCATGACTTCAACATCGACGCCGAAATCATCTGCGTAGCCAAGAATCTCGACTACGCGGCCGCGAGGATTCTGCGTGGCGCTGGGCCAATCGGTGATCTCGACATCGACCACCACGCCTTCGAGATCGTCCCATGCCGTCCGCCGCGCTGCCTCTTCGCCGAGCACGCGATGCGGCGTGACGAATTTCTTCTCTTCCTCTGAAACTTCGCCTGAAGTGGCATCTGGCGGCTGTTCCATACCCGCGGCAATCAAGATATCTTGCGTGATCTTCTCGTCAATCGGAGTTACGTAGTTGTGCCGCCCGCCGTAATGGAATGTCCCGACCACGGTCGCGTGTGCGCGATCGACCGTTCGCAGAATGCGGCCTTCGCAGCGACCGTCGGAGCGCACACTGCTGACTTCCACCAAAACTCGGTCGCCATGCATCGACGAGCCGATCTGGTGCGGAGCGATGAAAACATCTCCGGAGAGCTGGCTTCGCAACGGCTCTGAGAGGTCAGAACGGTTCGGAATCACGAAGCCATATCCGTCACGATGCATACTCAGCCGCCCGACCAGCTGATTCTTGGCAGCCTTCGGAATGGCGAAGCGGTCAGAATCTAGCTGCATCAGTTGACCGCTAGCGGCGAGCCGTTCCAGGCGTTCGGCGAGGTCGCGTCGATTCGGACCCTTGATGCCAAGTTCGCGCACCAGTTGCTTGAAACCCGCGGTACCCTTGGGTTGGCGTCGTATGTGGCGGACAATCTCGGAATCAGAAAGAAGGCTCATTTGCGTTTGTCGGTGATCCTAACCATGCCTTCGGTATTACACTAAACGGTTGTCGCTCCAATTCTTTCACGAACCGAGGTTTCCTTCATGCCGACCGCAACCCGCACGAACCCGCTCTCTTATCTCACCACCCAGCTCGACGAGTTAAAAGCAAAAGGCACCTACTTCCGCTTGCGCGTTCTTGAAAACGAACAAGCTGCGGTCTGTACGTTTGACGGCAAGAAAGTCATCAATCTGGCTTCCAACAACTACCTCGGCCTGACCACGCACCCCAAGCTTCGCGAGGCGGCGCTGGAAGCTACTCGCATCTACGGTGTCGGTTCGGGAGCCGTGCGCACCATCGCCGGCACCATGAAGATTCACATGGAGCTGGAAGAAAAAATCGCTCGCTTCAAGAACGTGGAAGCCTGCGTGGTTTTTCAGTCGGGCTTTACGGCCAACGCCGGAACAGTTTCCGCGCTTCTGGGCAAGGAAGATTTCATTATTTCCGACGAACTCAACCACGCCTCCATCATTGATGGCTGCCGCCTCTCCCGAGCCAAGATTCTAGTATTTCGTCACAAAGACGCCGCCCATGCCGAAGAGCAGCTAGCCAGCGTGAAGGATCAGCCCGGCCGCAAGTTGTTGATCACCGACGGCGTCTTCTCCATGGACGGCGACATCGGCCCGCTACCCGCGTTGTGTGATGCTGCAGAAAAGTACGGCGCCATCATGATGGTCGACGACGCCCATTCTTCCGGCGTTCTGGGGCGCAACGGTCGCGGCACCATTGACCACTTTAAAGTGCATGGCCGCGTGGATATTCAAGTCGGCACACTTTCCAAAGCCATTGGCGCTCTTGGCGGCTACGTTTGTGGCAGTCGCGATTTCATTGAGTTTCTGTATCACCGCGCCCGTCCATTTCTGTTCTCCACTTCGCACCCCCCGTCCGTAGCTGCAACCTGCATCGCTGCCTTCGATGTTCTAGAGCAGGAACCACAGTTGATGGAGAAGCTCTGGGAGAACACCCACTACTTCAAGAAGGAACTTGGTCTGCTTGGCTTCAACATTGGCGGCGTGACCACACCCGCCAGCGAAACGCCGATCACACCAATCATCATTGGCGACGGAAAACTTACGATGGAATTCTCGCGCGAGCTCTTCAAAGAAGGCGTACTCGGAACAGGCATCGCGTTTCCGACTGTGCCAGAAGGGAAAGCCCGCATCCGCACGATTATGACTGCTACGCACACGAGAGAACAGCTCGACCAAGCGTTAGAGGTATTGAAGAAGGTTGGAAAAAAGATGGGGATTCTGAACTAGCGAGAATCACGTAGCCACAGGCGACTCGCCTGTGTGCTCTTGGCAAAAGTTTTTAGGCGAAGTAGCTCCGGACTAACTAAGTTTTGTAAACGATCCGTCCACCAACTATCGTCGCCACCACTTTTCCCGTGAACGACCACCCATCAAACGGCGAGTTGTGCGATTTCGACAGTGATTTTGCAGCGTCGTAAGTCCAGCGTTTCTTCGGGTCAAAAATCGTTACGTCCCCGTGCGCGCCCTTAGCCAATGTACCTCGTGCTTGCAGATCGAAAACGCGAGCGGCCCCCGAAGTAAACAACTCGACAATGCGCATCAGCGGAATCTGGCGCTCCTTGTGCAAGCGCGTAATGGCCAGACCCAGCGCGGTTTCCAGCCCAGTAATCCCGAACGGCGCGCGATCGAATTCCTGATTCTTTTCGTAAGCAGCGTGGGGTGCGTGGTCGGTTGCTATCGCATCCACCGTACCATCCGCGATGCCAGCAATCAGAGCTTCCACGTCCGCCGCCGAGCGCAACGGCGGATTCATCTTGAAGAGCGTATCGTAATCGCGAATGTCAGCGTCCGTGAGAGTGAAGTGGTGCGGCGTAACTTCACAAGTCACGCGAGCCTTGGCGCGTTTCGCGCGACGTACGGCAGTCAACGAACCTTCAGCCGAAAGATGCGCAACATGCAATCGCCCACCAGTAGACTGCGCGAGTTGCACGTCACGCTCGACCACATCAGCTTCGGCAGAAGCCTTGCTGCCGCGCAAGCCGAGCCGGAATGACGTTGGCCCTTCCTGCATCGGGCAGCCTTCGGTCGCGCGCGTATCTTCAGCGTGCTGCACCACGGTGATGTTCAAGTCAGACGAAAGCCGCAAGGCATCGCGCATCACTTTGTCATCCAGTACAGGCTTACCGTCGTCAGTCACGGCGACCGCCCCTGCACGATGCAGGGCACGAAAATCCGTCAGCGTCGCTCCCCGGCTAGCCAGCGTTGCTGCGGCCACCGGAAACACATTCACGACAGCTCCGCGATCCGGATGCAGCAGCCACGAGACCCATTCCGCGGAATCAATCACCGGATTCGTGTTCGGCATGCAGCAGACAGAAGTGAAGCCTCCGGCAGCGGCAGCAGCGGTTCCAGTTGCGACTGTTTCCTTGTAACCCTGCCCCGGCTCGCGCAGGTGCACATGCAGATCGATAAAGCCAGGCGCAACGACGAGACCGCGAGCATTGAATTTCGCATCGGCGCCGCCTCGAATTTTACCAGGCGCGGCAACCTCGGCCACGCGGCCATCGCGCAGCAAAACGTCCATAGGCGCATCAATATTCTGCGCCGGGTCGATCAAGTGTCCGCCCTTGATCAGCAAGCTGTTCGATTTGGATTTCTCAGGCATGAATTTTCCTATCGCGCCTTTCCCACGGCGCGCGCCAAAATCGCCATGCGGACCGGCACACCGTTCTGCACTTCTTCGCGAATCACGGATTGCGGCGCGTCCGCCAAATCGCCTTCCAGTTCCATTCCACGAATGGCCGGACCGGGGTGCATCAGGATGGCATCGCGCTTTGCCAGCTTCAACCGCGCCGGCGTCAT
Organism: Acidobacteriaceae bacterium; assembly: GCA_043749225.1. GTDB lineage: Bacteria > Acidobacteriota > Terriglobia > Terriglobales > Acidobacteriaceae > JANXUC01. The sequence continues at coordinate 3,917 of JAYVEP010000254.1, read as the reverse complement.
TTGATAGCGCGCAATGTAATCGAAAGCGTGCAGCTTCAGCCCCGCGAGTCGCTCTTTTTGCACCCTCAGCAACATGACAACATCCGCTCCACGAACCGCATCCTCCACGTGACGTGCCAGTTTCAGTCCAGTCGCAAGTGTAGTCGCCAATTCCGGCACCAACTCCGGAGGACCGCACAAAGTCATCTTCGCGCCCAACTTGCTCAGCAGATGAATATTGGAACGCGCCACCCGGCTATGGAAAATATCTCCAATGATCGCTACCTGCAGGCCAGCGATCTTCTTCTTGTGACGCAGAATCGTATATGCATCCAGCAGAGCCTGCGAAGGATGTTCATGCATGCCATCGCCAGCGTTAATAATGGGAATATCCAGATGCTGTGCCAATAAATTTGGCGCACCCGAATTCGGATGGCGGAGAACTATAACGTCGGCTCCGATGGCGCTCAACGTATATCCCGTATCGAGCAGCGATTCTCCCTTTTCAATACTGGAACCAGAAGTCTGGATCAGCGTCGTGATTGCGCCCAGCGATTTGGCGGCAACTTCAAACGACGCCCGCGTCCGCGTCGAAGTTTCATAAAACAGGAGCCCTACCCGCTTTCCTCGCAGCAGCGGACGCGGATGCGCAGGCTTTATCCGTCCCGCCAGCTTCAGGATGGCTTCTATATCGCGAGTTGGCAGGTGCTCAATGCTCAGAAGCGAGCCGCGTGCTGGAGTATTCATACGGTGCTGAACTGTTGCGTATATCTCGAACTAAGGTAGTGCGACGCTTTACCGCCGCAAAAGCCACCCAATATCCCGGCCTTTAGCCCCAGAGGTAAGGGGCGCTACCTAACTACGCCCTAACTTACTTTCTCAATGAGCAGAACTTTCTCTGCCTCATCCAATTCATTCAGCTGCACTTCGATAATTTCACTGTCCGAGGTCTGAATCTTACGCCCTACGTAGGTCGCTTCCACCGGCAACTCGCGGTGTCCTCGGTCAATCAACACGCAGAGCTGCACCAGCCGTGGCCTACCGTGCGCAAACAGTGCTTCCATCGCCGCCCGCGTCGTACGCCCGGTGTAGAGGACGTCGTCCACCAGCACAATAACCTTGTCTGTGACCGTAATCCCGATTTCGCCCTTATTTACCACTGCTTTCGGCCCCAGTGTCGTCAAATCGTCGCGATACAGGCTGATATCCAGCGTCCCCACCGGAATCTCTTTGTGCTCAATACGTTGCAGCAGTTTCGCCAAACGCTGCGCGAGCGGCACGCCCCGGCGCCGAATCCCCACCAGCGCCAGATCTTTGACCCCGTTATTGCGCTCGTTGATTTCGTGCGCCAGACGCACCAGCGTGCGCTCGATTTCCGAGGGTGACATCAGCTGGGTTTTCTCTCGTAAATGCGCTGGGCGCTGAACCGGTCGGCTAGGCATGAACTCAGGATCATACGCGGAGGAAAGCCTTGGGAGCAACTTGTCAGGGGGGAGGTTAACCGGGCTTTCGCCGCGTCATACTGGATCCGATTGCACCGCCAAGGATCGAAAAAAAGACGAAAAGAGCACACACAATAGCAGCCGTGAACAGCATCAACGCCACAAATCCTTCCGGAGTCTTGAAACGTTCGGCCATTTCCTGAACCTGCTGCTGCATTTGTGGATCGGCATTTTGCACCGTTTTGTCCATCGAGGCAAAAATAGCCTGCCGAATCTCCCCTCCTTTGTGGGTCACCCGGATCTCGACCATGGCCAATCCACAAAAGACCAAAAATCCGAAAAGACCGCAGACAGCGCCCAGTTTTACTCCCGACCCCAGACTCAGGACCGCACCCGGCACCCGCCGTCGGTAGGCATACACTGCAATCACTCCCCCGGCAATGAAACCTAGTCCCAACAATCCGAATAGGAATTTCATGGCCACAGCCGAGAAGACGCCCCCCAAGAATGCAGCGTAGAAGACCTTCGGCCACACCAGCCGCGTAGACGCTGGTGAGACCTCATCGTCAAGGGTTTCGATGTTGGGTGAGGCTATCTCCGGTTCGCGCAGCACGAACCGAATCTGGGGGGCACGGCAATTGGAGCAAAACGGCGCTCCGTCGGCGACAGCGATGCCGCAACTCGAACAAGGATGATCCACTCAGGTCAAGGTACAGCAGAGATGCAGCCGCAGGCAAGAAAAGCGGCACTAGTGATCGCGGACTGGCGCCAGCAGACCGCAAACTAACGCGGAAATATTGTGCTGTAGCTTGAAATGGAAGAGCCTAATTCCGGTTTGCTCTCCCCGGAATCAGGCTCTCTTGCTTCGCTAAAAACTTCCGCGTTTACGGCTTGATCGTAATCATCACCGCAGAGTGTGGCCCTACCTGTGCGGAAAATTCACCTCTGAATTTCCCCAGATCCTTCTTCTGCCACAGATCCCGCACATCCGCCGACATTTGACCGGGATAATCCAGGTCCCCCCACTTCACCGCGATAGATTTCTCCACCGTCCCCCGGTTCAACAACACCGCGGAACGATTGCCGCCTTCCAGCGGACGCGCCCAAACTTCCAGATCGCCATTTTTCCGCACGCGGCGACCCTGTCGCCCCAATTTGTCTTGGTCAACGGCGATCACTTCTTTGTTCAGCAAAATTTCTGCAATCTCCGGTTTCATATCACGCAGATCATTGCCAGAGATTAGCGGCGCCGCAAGAATCGCCCACAGGCTGAAGTGCGCATGATATTCCGGCAGCGTCATTCCGCCGTTCCCAACTTCCATCATGTCCGGATCGTTCCAATGTCCCGGCCCGGCGTAAGATTCCAGGCCGTCTTCCTCATCCAGGATGTCGAGCATGCCGTTACTGCAACAGTCGCCGGGTTTCCATTCTTTCTTGCCCTGCCATCGATCCTGAATGTCGCCGGTGGTGCGCCAAAGATTACCCACTCCCTTGCCCCAAAGCCAGGGCTTCGCCGTACCCCATTCGCACATGCTGAAAACAATCGGCCTGCCTGCAGCAGTCAGCGCATCCCGCATCAGCGCGTAAGAAGCGCGAGCATCCTGCGTGGTGGTATTGCACCAGTCGTATTTCAGGTAGTCAACGCCCCACGCCGCGTATTGTCGGGCATCCTGGAATTCGTGTCCGCGGCTAGCGGGACGTCCCGCGCAAGTCTTCTCGCCTGCATCGGAGTAGATACCGAACTTCAATCCCTTGGAGTGAACGTAGTCGGCGAGAGCCTTGATGCCGGAAGGAAAATGTTCCGTATCCGCAATAATATTCCCATCTTTATCGCGCGAAGTTTGCCAGCAGTCGTCAATGACGACGTACTGGTAGCCAGCGTCTTTCATGCCGGATTTCACCATCGCGTCGGCGGTTTGACGAATCAGGTTTTCATCCACATTGCAGCCAAACTTGTTCCAACTATTCCATCCCATCGGCGGCGTGCTGGCCAAAATCTCCTGCCCGAAAAGATGTTGCGGAATTGAGAAGGCAGCAACAGCGATCAAGATTGCAATTCTCACAAGTTTCATGGACGTGTCCTTTTTCCGCCTGATTCGCCTACTTCAGTTTTGCGTACTCCGCCTGGGCCTGCTTCAAAATTGGAACGTCGGGATCGGCGTCCTTCCATAGCGCGAAGAAATCCTGATACGCCGCTTTCGCCCTCGCCGTGTCCCCGGCCAGAACGTAAGCTCGTCCTAACCCAAGATGTGCCAGCGAATGCTCGGGAGCCGTAGGATTAACTCCCCGATGGTCTACGATCTTTTGAAACTCCGCGACAGCATCCCCGCCGCGCTTGGCTTGCAAGTAAGCCAGGCCGCGCAGGTAAATGGGGAGGATTCCCTGCAAGGTGCCCATCTCATAGGGTGTTGTCGCTTGCAGTGTCTGAATGGCCTGCTCCGGCGTTTTGCGGTTCATTGCAATCAGCGCTTGCACGTTCGGGATGATCACCTGATG
>JAYVEP010000253.1:0-8182 GCA_043749225.1 Acidobacteriaceae bacterium | reverse complement strand
TCAGCGGAGCAAGCTCCGCTGCCACACGAACGCTAGTGTTTACTGACACCGGTGGGTTTCTCTTGGTTCCCATCCCAGCGCGCGACCGCTCCTTTGGGGCCGACGGCCCATACTACTCCGGAACTGGAGAATGCGACGGCGTTAAAATTGTCATCGCTTTTCTTGTGCCACTTGCCGTCTGCTGTCATGAAGTTCACGCCGTTGCTGCCAACGGCCCAACGGATTTCGCGAAGTGTCGGCTCGGATGCAGGCGCATCAACGAAAGGCAGGTCAGCCACCGCCGAAAAGAAAAGTCCCGGGAGATCGCTCGGGGCAGCGGGCTGCCACGTCTTGCCGCCGTCTTCCGTTGTGAGAATATTCGGAGCGGGCGAAGCGGTGGGGTGAGCGTAGTCGCCACCGACGGCGATGCCGTGCTTTGCATCGCGAAAAGCCAGGGAGAAAATTCCGGTGGAGGCGTTGCTGGGATGCAGCGGCGTTTCAACCGCCGCCCAGGATTGGCCGCGATCCATTGAGCGGAACACTCTTGCTACGGATGCGCCTCCGGTGGCGAACCAGCCGTCGCTGTCACCCTGTACGGCGAGGCAGGAATTGCTGGCGGCGAAAGCGCCCTCCTTTCCCAGCGCTGGTGGCAGTTTCGCCGGCGGAACACGCTGCCAGGTCAGGCCGCCGTCTTTTGTGGTGTAGAGCATGAAGTGGCCGCCGACGGGGTCGCCGACTAAGATGCCGTGTTGCGCATCCCAAAATGCAATGGCGTCAAAGAATGCGCCGGGAGCTTTCTCTTCCAGAACGAGCTTCCAGTTCTTTCCGGCGTCGCTGGTGCGGTAGACGCGGGCTTGGCCTTGCTCGGCGGGGCCGGAACTCATAATGACTGCGATCGAGGCATCGAAAGTGTGGAGGCCGCGGAAATCCAGTTTTTCTGCTTGCGAAACTGCTAGAACGGACCAGGTCTGACCGCTATCGTCCGTCCGGATGACCGTGCCATTTGTGCCGCTGGCCCAGACTGTGTTGTCGTCGACTACGCTGAGTCCGCGGAAGCTGGCTGTGGTGGGGACGGAGATTGGTCGCCATTGCACGGGACGTAGTTGGCCGACGGAGATGGCGGTCATGAAGAAAAGAAAGAGAACGAGTTTCATGCTGCGCATTTTACGCCGGAATCGAGGCAGGTAGCGCGTCTTCAATCTTAGATTTGCGAAAATCCCGCAGCACAAGCTCCAGGCCACCGAAGTCGGGATGGTCGTTGTGGGTCAGGGTGTAGGCGATATCTAACGTGTCTCCGGCTAGGAGTTGCGCTTGCTCGGCGCGCTCGGCGAGGCGCCATCCCATGGCTTTGAGGGGACGAATTCTGGATGCCGCTTGGCCGTCTTGCGCCAACTTAAGGCTGATGTGCTTTTCTTTGATGATGCGCGGCGGGTAGCTGATTTTTGTGCAGCGGGTTATGAAGACGGGCTCGGGGTTCCCGACGCCGAAGGGTTCGAGGCGCTGCAGGATTTGGAAGAACTCTGGTGTGACTTCGTTCAACGGCAATTCTGTTTCAAATTCCAGCGTGGGGACGAAATTTGCTTCGGTGAGGCAGGTGCGGGCGTAGACGTCCAAACGTTGGCGCAGTTCCGGAACGCGATCGGAGGGCAATCCGAATCCGCAGGCGTGGGCGTGGCCGCCGTGGCGGGTAAAGAGTTCGGCGCAAGATTCGATGGCGTTGAGTAAATGGAATGCAGGAATCGAACGGCCTGAACCGTGGGCGACGCCGTCTTCGTGCGAGATCACCAGCGTGGGCCGGTTGTGGCGTTCGACGATTCTGGTGGCGGTGATTCCGATAACTCCGCGATGCCAGCCTTCGCCGTCGACGACGATGCAGTAGGTTTCGAGTAATGCGGGAGTTTCTTCGAAGCGCTGTTCGATGGAATGGAGAATCTTGCGTTCCGCTTCCTGTCGTTCTGTATTGAGAATATCAAGGCGGTCCGCAATCTCTTTGGCGCGGGCTGGATCTTTTGTTCCGAACAATTCAATGACGCTGCCCGCGATATCCATACGTCCGGCGGCGTTGATGCGGGGGCCTATGCGGAAGCCGATATCGGTCGCGGTGAGCGGGCGCGTGCCGTCGAGTTTTGCCACTTCAAACAAAGCTTTCAAGCCGACATTGACAGGGTTTTTGAGTCCAGCGAGACCGAGTTTGGCGAAGACGCGATTTTCTCCGACGAGCGGGACGGAGTCGGCGATGGTGCCGATGGCGACGATTTTGAGGAAGGATGGGAGAAGGCGCTCGCGGCCTGCTTTTTCCAGCAATGCTTGCGCCAGTTTGAAAGCCACGCCGGCACCGCAAATATCTTTTGTTGGGTAGGGGCATCCTGCCTGATTCGGATTGAGAACAGCGAGCGCATTTGGAACACCTTCCGGGCCGGGAAGATGATGATCCGTAACAATCAAGTCGACGCCGAGACGTCGTGCAGTTTCCGCGGCGGCGAATGCGCGGATGCCCGTATCGACGCTGATAATCAGATGAACGCCAGCGGCGGCGGCGCTCTCGATTACATCATCCTTCATGCCGTAACCATCGCGAATGCGGTGTGGGACGTGGAAGTCGGCGGTGCCGCCGAGAAGTTCTATCGCGGTTTTCAGGATGACGATTGCCGTGGTGCCATCGGCGTCGTAGTCGCCGTAGATCAGAATGTCTTCTTTGCGCTGAATGGCGGCTTCGAGGCGCTCGACGGCGGCAGTCATGCCGAGCATGTCATAAGGAGAATGCAAGTGGTCGAGAGAGGGATTCAAGAATCGAGTAGCTTCTTCGGCGGTGCTGATGCCGCGGGCCAGTAAGAGCTGAGCTAAGATTTGTGCCGCTGTTTCGTTTTTGCGAAATTCCGGGAGATCGCGGAGTTCGGCAGCTAGCGCGGCGGTCTTGGAAGCATCGGAAAGTTTGGGGAGCCAGCGCATAGGTGAGAACCGGACCTAAATCGACTTCTTTTGTCGCAACGCTCCTAGTGATCGCAGCGCGCCGGAAAGTTTCTGGCCGATGCCTCGCGCGAACAGCGAATCAATAAAACCTTCCATCTGGGCGGCGAATGCGGGGCCGTATCCGTACCACCAGAGTTTCTTCATCCGGGGCAGGCGGTCGGAGTCGAGATATTTCACGCGCACCATTTCGTCCATGCCGAGGCGCCCGTGGGTGCGACCGATGCCGCTGTCTTTGAAGCCGCCGTGCGGTGCTTCGCTGATGGCGAAGCCGGAAAGCAGGTCGTTCACCATCACTGTTCCAGCATTGATACGGCGGGCAACAGCTTCGCCGCGTGCGCGGTCGTTCGTCCAAACACTTGCGGCGAGGCCATAAATGGAATCGTTGGCGAGCCGGATCGCTTCCTCTTCTGTGTCGAACGGCATGATGGGCAGGACGGGGCCGAAGGTCTCCTCGGTCATGATGCGCATCTGGTGATCTACATTGATCAAGACCGTGGGCGAATAGAAATTCGCGCCCAGATCGGAAAGTCTTGTGCCGCCAGCCATAATTCGCGCGCCCTTCGCTTGCGCATCTTCCACATGCGCTTCCACAATCTTGAGTTGTCGTTCGCTGATCATCGGACCCGTTTCGGTGGTTCCGTCCATGCCGTTGCCAACCTGGAGCTGTCGAGTCTTTCTCACGCAAGCTGCGATAAATGGCTCATACAGACTGCGGTGGACGTAGCAGCGCTCGACGGAGAGGCACGTCTGCCCCGCGTTCATGAAGGCTCCCCAAACGGCGGCGCTGGAAGCGGTGTCGAGGTCGGCATCCTCCAAAACAATCATGGGGTCTTTGCCGCCAAGTTCCAGCACTACGGGCAGAAATCTGGGCGCGGCTGCTTCGGCAATGCGGCGTCCGGTGGCTACGCTGCCGGTAAAGATGATTTTGTCGATCGCGGCGTCCACCAACGCGGCCCCGGTAGTGCCGTCGCCGATGAGGACTTGAAAAACATCTTTTGGAACGCCTGCGGCGTACAGCAGTTCCGCCAGCTTCAAGCCCACCAGCGAAGTGAGCTCCGAGGGCTTCAGTATCACCGCGTTGCCGGTGACCAGCGCGGCTACACTCTCGGTGGCGGGCGTGGAGAGTGGATAATTCCACGGAGAAATAATGCCTATCACGCCGTGCGGCTCGCGCAGCAGCCAGCCGGATTTGGTCTTCATGATTGGGCTGCCGTGCGGCACCCGCTGCTGACGCAAGAACGAATACGCTGTTCCTAAACAGAAACGCGCGGCGTCGAGAACGACAAATACTTCCGTGAGTAAAGCTTCCCCGAGGGGCTTGCCTGCTTCCTGCGTGATGAGTTGTGCGACTTCGGATTTGCGCTCTTGTAGCAGCCTCTGGAATTTGCGCAGGATTTGAATTCGGCGTTGAACTCCGAGCGCTTGCCACTCTGGTTGTGCGGCGTGGGCGCACGCTACGGCGGCATTGACTTCGGCTTCTGATGCACACGCGAATTCGCATAGGACTTCGCCGGTGGCGGGATTGTAGGAAGCGAAACTTCGGGATTCGGTTTTTGCCGCGACAGGCATCGGTGGAAGTTTAGCAGGGGATGGAATCGTTTGCTTCGCTTGAGGAAGGTATGCCGCAGGAGGCGCGTCTCGTTGGAGCACAGGCGAGGGCGCCTGTGCCTACGTATTCATGGCCGAATTACAGAGTCGTATTCAACGCTGACCAAAAACAAACCGGTGGCGGGGGCGGTTGGTCCGGCGGAGGAGCGGTCTCGGGCTGCAAGGATCTCCAACATGTCTTCGCGGTTGATCGTTCCCTTGCCTAACAGGACGTACGTCCCTACCAGATTCCTCACCATGTGGTGGAGGAAGCCAGAGCCGCGCACGGTGTAAATGAGTTCGTCGCCGCGGCGTAGCCAGGAAGAGGAATGGATTTGCCGGATGTTGGAGCGAGACCCGCGAGTTTCGGATTCCTCTCCAATCGTCTTTTCTGGGTCCACCGCTGCAAATGATGTGAAATCATGTTCGCCCTCGATCCCATTCGCCGCTGCAATCATTGCATCCTCGTCTAGCGGGTAAGGATAGTGCCAGACGTATCTCGCTTGGAAGGGTGGGCAAATCTGACCGCGAAAGATACGGTATTCGTAAGTCTTGGCTCTCGCCGACTTCCTGGCGTGAAAATCTGCGGCCATTTCTTCTACCGAAAGCACTCGGATCGCCGAAGGAAGGACGCCGTTCAGGGCCTTCTCCCAATTTTCCACAGGAATAGGCGACGCGGTGGGGAATGTGGCGACCTGGGCGCGGGCGTGGACGCCTGCATCGGTGCGTCCGGAAGCCTGCGGCAAAACATTTTCCCCGGTCAGCCGTCCAATAGCGGACGCCAGGGTGCCCTGAATGGTAGGGAGGTTGGGCTGCACCTGCCAGCCGGAGAATTCGGTTCCATCGTAGGCGAGGACGAGCTTAAGGTTGCGCTTGGTCAAAGGGATTCCCCGCGGCAGATCGGATGGGCTGGGTCAAAACCTAGGTCGGGCTTTGAGTCTGCGGAAGTTGATTTGTCCAACCTAAGCGCTGTTTTGTCAAACATTGTAAAAATCGAGCCTTTCCTGCAAAAGCCGTCATCCAAAGGATTTACCTCGATATCTGGGTGCTGCTGATTCGTTATACTAACTGTTCCTTTGATTCTTGGAACCTTGATCCTTGGAGCGGTCGGCTGAGGAGCGGAGCACGGGAGCCGACGGAACCTTAGCCGCAGGATTTGCGTACCAACCAATGCCCGGCTTTTTTTGACTGACCTTGTATGTTCAACGCCAGATCCGCAGTTTTTGATTTTGGCAGTTTTGATTTGATGGAGAGAACCGAAATGCAGCGTTTGACCTCAGCCCTACGGCTTATTACTTCCTGTGTACTGACGTTGGCCCTGGCTTTGCCGGCCACAGCCCAGCAGCCTCAAAAGGCTGCCCAGCCGGACTATTCGCGGCCGAACCCTCATTTTCCGAATCCTTTTGCGCCGTACATTCCGCACCTCGTACCCGAGCCAACTCTCACCAATACCGCGCGCATTGACCAGCTCATGCAGAACGGCAAAGTGATGCTGTCTTTGAACGATGCGATTGCCCTAGCGCTGGAAAACAACCTCGATATCGCGATTGCGCGCTATAACCTCGACATCGCGGATACGGATTTGCTGCGTGCGAAGTCTGGTGGGTCCACGCGCGGCGTTAATACCGGAGTAGTGCAGAATACGCCGGGCGGCGGCGCGGGCTCCATCGGAGGCGGTTCAGGCGCTGGCGGAACGTCTTCGGGCACGGGCGGTGCTGGATCGGGTACGTCGGGCATTGTGACTTCTACCTCTGGCGTGGGATCAAATGTAGGTTCGTTTGACCCTATTGTTACGGGGACCGTGCAGATCGAACATGCGACGACGCTGAACAACTTCGCCGTGTTTTCCGGACCGAAATCCGAACAGAACACGACCATCGCGAATTTTGGATATCAACAGGCATTCCAGACCGGCACGAACCTGAGCTTGAACTTCGACAACACCCGAAGTACGGTTTACAACAAATCCAGCGCCTACATTCCGGCGCTGACCCCCACATATCGGCTCACGCTAAGTCAGCATTTGCTGCAGGGTTTTGGGTTTCTTCCCAACCGTCGTTTCATCATTACTGCGAAGAACAATCGCAAGATTTCGGACGTTGCGTTTCGGCTGCAGGTTATCACGACTGTGAACCAAATCCAGAATATCTACTGGGATTTAGTCAACGCCTATGAAGATGTGAAGGTGAAGGAACGCTCCGTCGAACTGGCAAACAAAACGCTTTCCGACAACAAGAAGCAGGTAGAAATCGGCACGTTGGCTCCGATTGAGATCGTCCGCGCCCGAAGTGACGCATCGACCCGTCAGCAAGATTTGATCATTTCCCAAACCACGCTCCAGTTGCAGCAGTTGTTGATGAAAAATGCAATCAGCCGGAGCTTGACGGACCCTCACCTGGCGGATGCCGAAGTGGTACCGACCGACACGATGGAAGTGCCTGACAAGGACACTACCGGCACGACGGAGGACTTGGTGAAGGAGGCCCTCACGAACCGGGCTGAGCTATCGGAATCCCGGATCGATCTCACCAATCGCGAGATCACCAACAAAGCCGCGAAAAACGCGCTGCTACCCAGTTTGGATCTCTACGCGTTCTACGGGGGATCAGCACTCGGAGGAAAGCAAAATCCCAATTGCGTTCCAAAACCAGGTTTCTGTGATACGCCGGTCGCGACAAAGGGATACGGTTCCACGCTCTCCGATCTTTTCACCGGCACCGCGCCGGACCGCGGCGCGGGCGTTCAGCTCAGCATCCCGATCCGCAACCGCGCGGCGCAAGCGGACCAGATTCGTTCGCAGCTCGAGTATCGCCAAGCGGAAATGCGACTGAATCAGCTTGAGAATCAGGTTCGCATTGAAGTTCGCAACGCTTTGTTCACCGTGCAGCAGGACCGGGCGCGGGTCGATGCGGCCAAGGCTGGCGTGGAACTGGCAAAGCAGTCGCTGGATGCTGAAACCAAGAAGTATGCTCTGGGTGCCTCGACCAACACGCTGGTTCTGCAGACGCAACGCGACTTGACGCAGTCGGCGACCAGCTTGGTGGCAGCAATGGCGGCTTATGAAAAGGCTCGCGTGGAACTCGATCGCGTGACCGGCAAGACATTGGAGACGGTGGGCATCGAGTTGGCTGACGCGATCCGTGGGCAGGTCGCCAAGATGCCGTCCGTGCCGGGTACGATCAAGCTGGATCCGGTCGTGCAGCGCTATGAAAACATGGCGCCTCCACCGGCGACCACGCCGCAGCCGCAGCAGTAAGAAGCGGCTATCGGCTATCGGCTGTCGGCTGTCGGCGATCAGCTTTCGGCTTCGAAAAGGCACAGGTTTTGCGACCTGTGCCTTTTCTTTTCGTCTAATCGGAAGAACAGCAGGCGAAAAAGCTCGGCGGGCTTCCACAAACCCGCGGTTCGTAGGACAATGTCTGGATCGCATCTAGACGTACTTCTCAGGAGATTGGCCATGAAGATTGCTCGCGACGTTACTGAACTCATTGGCAAGACGCCCCTTGTTTTCTTGAATCGCGTGACAAAGGGCTGCCAGGCGCAAGTGGCCGCCAAATTGGAATACTTTAACCCTTGTGCCAGCGTGAAAGATCGCATTGGCAACAACATGATCGACGTGGCGGAGCGCGAAGGAAAAATCACACCC
>JAYVEP010000252.1:0-8234 GCA_043749225.1 Acidobacteriaceae bacterium | reverse complement strand
CCAAAAGAGAGATCCGGTGCAGCCTTCGGACTTCTTCAGTCGATGGATTCCGCCGGAGCTGTTGCCGGACCGTTGCTCGCACTGTGGATACTTCGTTCCCACGGATTGCGCAGCGTGTTCTGGGCCGCACTCATTCCAGGAGGAATTTGCATTCTGGTGGCGTGGCTCGGGATTCGCGAGGTGCGCAGAAAACCTGTACATCACACTCCAGAGTCTTTCGGTCCGGATCCCGACGCCGCACGTCTCGACGTACCCACATTGTCCACCGAGGAGAGCGCTCAAAGCGTTGCTTCCTGGCGCAGCCTGCCTGCCAGCTTCTACTACGTTCTTGTGATTGTGACGTTGTTCTCGCTAGGGAATTCCAGTGACATGTTCCTGGTGCTGCGGGCGCAGAATGTTGGAATTGCTGCCTCGTACGCGCCACTATTGGGTTTGGTTTTCAACATTACTTATACCGCGATTTCCTGGCCTGCTGGCTCCTTGAGCGACCGCTTTCCTCGAAGAGTAGTAGCAGCTGCAGGGTACTTCGTGTTTGCGGTGGTGTACTTTATCTTTGCCTGGGGGCCCAGCAAACCCGCAATTTGGGGAGCCATGGCCATCTACGGATTGTTTTACGCGCTGACGGCACCCGTGCTCAAAGCTCTCATTTCAGAAACAGTTCCAGCCGAGGTTCGAGGACGCGCCTTCGGAATCTACTACTTCACGACCAGTATTGCTACATTGGTGGCCAGCGTCGCGACCGGAGAACTGTGGAAGCACTACGGCGCGCCCATTCCCTTCGCGCTGTCAGCTGCGTTGGCATTGGTGTGCAGCGTTTTGTTGCTAGCCTCGCGCAAGCCGCGAGTTTCGCAGCTTGCGGTCTAGGAGCGAAATGCTGCTCGCTAATCTTGAGCGTAGTTCGGCGCCTCGCGCGTAATCACAACGTCATGAACATGGCTTTCGCGTAACCCCGCGCTGCTGATGCGGATGAAACGAGCTTTTTCGTGCAGTTCCAAAAGTGTGCCACAACCGCAATAGCCCATGCCAGAACGCAAGCCGCCGATCATCTGATGTACCATCATTTGCACCGAGCCGCGGAAGGGAACGCGCCCTTCAATGCCTTCGGGAACCATCTTGGCCAAGCGATTGGAGTCGTTGCCCTCTTCCAGCGCGAACGATTTTGCGGGGCCCGATAGAGACTGGAAGTACCGCTCGCCCGATCCCGAAGCCATCGCGCCCAGCGATCCCATACCACGGTACGATTTGAACGGACGCCCCTGGTAGAGAATCGTCTCCCCTGGACTTTCATCCGTGCCCGCGAACAGCGATCCAATCATCACCACGCTAGCCCCGGCAGCTAGTGCCTTGGTGACGTCGCCGGAATACTTAATACCGCCGTCGGCGATAATTGGAACACCGCTTTCTCGGGTAGCGCGATAGCAGTCGGCAATGGCCGTAATTTGCGGTACTCCAGCTCCGGTGACGATTCGTGTTGTACAAATCGACCCTGGCCCAATACCAACCTTGATGGCGTCCGCTCCCGCTTTCAGCAACGCCGAAGCGCCTTCGAATGTGGCCACGTTGCCAGCCATCAGATGAACATCAGGCATTTTCGACTTGATCGTCTTGATGGCTTCCAGCACGCGCGTGTTGTGGCCATGTGCGCTGTCGATGGCGATCAGGTCTACCTTGGCACGAATCATTTCCTGGGCGCGTTCCAGAAAATCTCCCGTTGCGCCAATCGCTCCACCCACACGCAGCCGTCCATGAGAATCTTTCGCGGCATGAGGGTATTTCAGCTTCTTCTGAATGTCCTTTACCGTAATCAGGCCGCGCAGATTGTACTGATCATCCACCACCAGCAGTTTTTCCACGCGGTGCTCATGCAGAATTTCTTCCGCCTGCTCCAGCGTAGTTCCCACCGGAACGGTAATCAGGTTTTCGCTGGTCATTACTTTACTGATGGGGACATCAAGGCGCGTTTCAAAACGCAGATCGCGGTTAGTGAGGATGCCGACCAGTTTCTTGTTCTTCGTAATCGGAACGCCGGAGATCTTGTATTTCCGCATCATCTCCACCGCGTCAGAGACTTTATCGTCGGGCGACATGGTCACGGGGTCGACAATCATGCCGCTTTCGGAGCGTTTTACTTTGTCCACTTCTTCCGTTTGCTGCTCAATCGTCAGGTTGCGGTGGACAATGCCAAGCCCGCCCTGCTGCGCCAGCGCGATCGCCATGCGCGATTCCGTCACCGTATCCATGGCGGAGCTGATGATTGGAACATTCAGCAAGATATTGTGCGTGAGTTGCGTCTGAACGCTAACTTCCGACGGAATCACATCGGACTGGCCAGGTACGAGAAGAACGTCATCAAACGTCAAAGCTTCCGGGACGGGGAAGTGAATCATGTCACCTTCTTGAATGTGGGGTGCTCTTATTCTAGAGGCCGCTGGCGAGCGAGGCAAATGCACGCTAGAATCTGTAGCGCTGAAATCCGACCGCAGGAGCTTCTTCGAGCGCCTATTTCCCCCATGCACCCGCCAGAAACAAATATCTCCCCCGCAGGTCATCCTTGTGCGCGCCAGACTCAGCGTCCAGAAACATCACGGGCCATTCATCCGACGCCGCATACGCGGGCCACTTCGGTAACGCCGATCCATTCGGATCGCCGCTCCGTGCAAAGTTCGCCCAATATTTTTGCATTACTTCGCTGAGCTGACGGTCTTCCGTCTGCCACGTCATTCCTTTTTTAGAATCCAGCTGCCCAAATACATATTCAATCTCAGCCGAGTGATACGCGCCCAGTTTCGGCGCCTTCGGGTCCGCCGGATGAGGCGCCAAATCAAAGCGGTAACGGTAGATAGGCTGCTTGCCCGTCTTCGACTGTGCTTCCATCCACGCCCAGGTGCACCAAGCGATGAAGCGATCGCCCGCGAAGTCTTCCGTGGAACGCAGTACATGATCGTCATCCGTGGGATAGAGCCGCAGAAACTCCTCAGCTTTCCCTCCGAATTCCGTCTGCGCATTCGCCTTCAGGCTGGCAGCGGTCGGTTTTTCCGGATTGAAGACGACCTCAAAGCTGCCTTCGTCGTGGTTCCATCCCGCCAGCAGCGGCACATCATTCTGTTTTCCCGCTGCAAAAATTGCGGGCACCGACTCCGGCAGAAAATATCCGTCCACATCCGCGTCGAACTCAACGCCTTTGGACCAAGGTGGTGCGAAAGCCTCCAGCATTTTCTGCCCTGGCATCGCCCGCAACTGAGCCAGAGTCTGCACCCCTAGCTTTTCAGTCACCGCTTTCACATCTTCTTCTTCGCGCTTTGCCAGCGGCTCAAAGGCAAGACCAGTTTTGTTGAATGCCCCCCCGCTTTCCCCGATTGCTTTGTGGAACAAGCCCTTCGCCAGCGGCGATGCCATCTGCGCGCTCACGGAAAATGAACCTGCACTTTCGCCAAAAATCGTTACATTTCCCGGATCTCCGCCGAACGCCGCAATATTGTCGTGCACCCACTGTAGCGCCGCCGTTTGGTCGAGCAGGCCATAATTGCCCGCCGAATTCCTCCCCGATTCCGTCGCCAATTCAGGATGTACAAAGAAACCAAAAATGCCCAGTCGGTAATTCATGGAGACGACAACCACGCCCTGCTGCGCCAGATGCGATCCATCCTGCCTCTGCTCAGAAGTGGTCCCAGCGACGAATCCTCCCCCATAAATCCAAACTATCACAGGCAACTTCGCGCTGGAAGGTTTCGCGGGCACCCACACGTTCAAAGACAAACAGTCTTCACTACCTCCCGCATCGCGAAATACCATGTCGTCAAAAACTCGCCCTTGCATGCAGTGCGGACCAAATTC
The DNA here is from genome assembly GCA_043749225.1 of Acidobacteriaceae bacterium. GTDB lineage: Bacteria > Acidobacteriota > Terriglobia > Terriglobales > Acidobacteriaceae > JANXUC01. The sequence goes on along the minus strand of JAYVEP010000252.1, from coordinate 4,400 downwards.
CGTCGCCTTGCGCACGCCACTCCATTTCGCCGCAGCCACAGGCGGTTTCCAGCGCAGATCGCCCACAGGCGGCGCGGCGTAAGGGATACCGAGAAAAGCGTGCACCGCCCCGTCATCCCTACCTTCCACCACTCCGAGCTCGGTTTTTACCTGAGGCGCGTTCGATGCAAACAGCGCCAACGGCGTGACTAGCAGAACGTACAGAGCTAGGAACCTACGGACGATTTTCATTTCGGACGCTCCAAACTATGCTGGGTATAAGAACACACGAATTGTATCGAAAGACCCCGCACGGTGGTGGAGAGTTTTGTAGACAGGGTTTTGTAGACAGAGTTTTGCAGACAAAGAGAAGCGGGTGCCCCGTCCTTGTCGCGTTCTTTGCGCCAGGGCGGGGGTGTTCGGGACTGCACGGCCATTCTGCTAGACTGCCTTCCATGTTGAGTCGAAGAAATTTCCTCGCGCAATCCGCCGCCACTGCTATGTGTGCATCCGTTTGGCCAGCGACCCTAACCTCTGCGTGGAAGTCTGGTTCCATCAGCTCGAGCCCAAATCTGCAATTCCCCAAGCAACCGCGCGATCGCATCGCAATCGCCTCCTATCCCTTCCGAGATTTCATTGCAGGAGGCGAGCCAAACCAAAATCATAAAATCAACCTCCACGATTTCGCCGCCCACGTAATTTCCAAATTCAACATCAACAAAATCGAGCCGTGGACAGGACACTTTCCCTCCAGCGATCCAAAATATCTCGATCAATTCCGCGAGGCAGTAGAAAAAGCCCACGCGCAAATCGTCAACATCGCGGTCGATGGCGAGGCCAGCCCTTACGCCGCTGACAAATCCGAACGCGAGAAAGCCATTGCTTACAGTAAGCAGTGGATCGACGCAGCCGTAGCCCTCGGCTCACCCAGCATTCGTACCAACATTCCAGAAGCGAAAGATTCGAAGCCCGACCTCACGCGCTTGGCGGACAGCCTAACCCGCGTAGCCGACTACGCCGCCACAAAAAACATTGTTGTGAATCTCGAAAACGACAACCCGGTCAGCGAAAACCCGTTCTTCCTCGTGCAAGTCATCGAGAAGGTGAACAGCCCCTGGCTGCACGCGCTCCCCGATTTCGCCAACAGCGTAGCGGGAGGCATCCAGCATCCCTACGAAGGCATCGACGCCATGTTCGCCAAGGCCTACTGCATTTCTCACATCAAGGAAATGGAAGCCGACAGCTCCGGCAAGCTCGTCCACGCAGACCTGGCCAAGACGTTCGGCTACCTGAAACAACACGCCTACCAAGGCTACTGCTCCATAGAATGGGACAGCCCCGGCGACCCCTACCAGGGCACAGCGGATTTGATTGAAAAGACAATGAGGTTCTTATCTTGAGAATTTGATCTGTACTGAAAATGGACACCTGAAAATTCATTGCCAATCGAAGTCAATCTAACGTGCTAGGCTGAAAGAGACTGGTGTACAAATCGAGCGACGCTGCTCACGTTTGACACAACGTTATGGCAAAGCGCATAAACAACCCCGACATCGAAATCGCCGCGTACGGAACGGTGGAGGTCTCGCATTGGCTGCGAATTCCCCGGCCCACGCTCTGCTCCTGGATTTCAAAAGATGGCATTATCGTGCCCGCTGAGCCCCACCTGCTGTCTTTCGCAAACATTTTAGAACTGCATGTGCTGAAGGGAATGCGCCGGATTCACGAAGTGTCCATGCAGCGAATTCGTCGCGCCGTGGGACACGTACAAGACAAATACCCCTCCCGTCATCCTCTTATTGACCGGGATTTTGAAACCGATGGGGTCGATATATTCATCAAGCATCTTGACGAATATATCAACGTCTCGAAGCAAGGTCAGGCAGGATTCAAAGAAATAGTGTCTACCTATTTGCGGCGGATCGGCCGCACAGCAACTGGATTGCCTGAGGCTCTTTATCCTTTTGTCCTTACAGATCAAGCATCGGAACCCGATCTTATCTCAATGAATCCGAAGATCGCTTTCGGCAAGCCCGTTATTCGGAATACGGCGATCAGCACCGCGCTGGTAGCCGCGCGCTTCAATGGGGCCCGTGAGTCCGTAACCGCTCTTGCTTCGGAATATGGCTTACCGGAAGCCCAAATCGAAGAAGCCATCCGTTGGGAAAACACCCAGCCCGTTGCCGCTTGATTTTCCGTTTACTCTTTTCATAGACGAAAATCACTGCCGCAATAGAGCGCTCTTGGATGGCCTGAATGCTGCTCACGTCAAATACGAGCTGCACAGCAACCATTTTGATCCGGGCACCGAAGATGCAGTCTGGATCCCTGTTGTAGGAGAATACGGCTGGCTCATCGTAACCACAGACGATCACATCCGTCGTCGCGCTCTCGAAAAACGCGGCGTCCTTCGCAAGAAAGTCCGGCTCTTCGTGTTTACAGACAACAACACATTCGGCGCCGTAATGGCTCAGCGGCTAGTTACAGCGCTGCCCCAAATGAAAGCGCTGATTGAGCGGCAGAGACCGCCGTCGATGGCATCGATTACTAAACTTGGAAACGTGGTGCAGTTGTGGCCGGTTCCCAAGAAAACGGCGCGCTGAGTATTTATGCATTGGCGAGATTCCAGATGATAAGAGCAGTTTCCGGAATCGACGCACCTTTGATCTTCCACGCCTCTGCCGAAGGTCCGAAAATTTACCTCGACAACTTCGCCCTTCTGGAATTCGCGAAAGGCAATACCTCGCGGCGGCAGCGATTGGTTGCGACGTTTCGCCGAGGTGCAGACCTGCTGTTTTCCGCTGGTAACGCTGCCGAGCTTGCGGGCCCTCAGGGAGCATCCTCCGCAGCCTTGAGAACCTTCTTAGATGAATTGGGCCCGCATTGGTACCCGGTAGAACTGAATCCGGTTGAGGTCGTTGAGCGAGAGTTGCGAGGCCAACCAGCAGACGCAAGTTGTCTCTCGAAAGACCTCTTTAAGGACTACTTCGTGACCCGTACTAGCGGCTATGAGCCTGGTTGTGGACGAATCATTGACCTGTCCGATCAGTTCTTTCGTCTCGGGGCGGTTATCGACTGGTTGGTTCCGCAGCGAGAATCCCTTCTGCAGGCTAATGCAGAGCTAGATGCGGCGCTCATTAGCAAGATCAGCGAATACCGAGTTGAATACGAACGAGATCCGCAATCGCTTGATTGGGCATTTCCTCCGCTGCCTTTCAATTCGTCCAAGCCAGCAACCTTTGCTTATGTCAGTTTAGTGAGAACGTTAGTCCGAGAGGCCAAGGCTTACAAGTTTATGAAAGGGGACGGAACGGATTTTTGCCACGCTGTAATGGCAAGCGCCTTCTCAGACTTTGGGACATTGGACAAGCAATGGAAGCGCCGAGTCGAGGGTCTGCCTCAACCGAACACGCTTGCCCGAATCTACTACGAGCCAGAACTCGACCAAATGGTGGATGATATCGAGTCAGCAGTCGCTCAAACAAGTGCGCCCTGAAGCTGGCTGACCCATTTTCATCCCCCCGGTTTGCCTTTACGCTGCCCCCGGCGTATATTTGTGACTGGGACTGTTGTGTCGTAACGAGCATTTGGCGAAACACACCAGTGGGCGCAAGCCCACATTTTTGTTTCTCCAAGCGTATTTTTCGTTAACCCCCTTTATTTGCATGGCTTTAGATTTAGAGACGGTGCGCGGACTCGCCGAGCGTGTGGCTGCCGGTTACTCGCTTGAGGTTCTGGAGGTGGAGTATCGCGGCGGTGGCAAGAGCCGCTTGCTGCGCATATTTCTGGACAATCCGGCGGGCAAGGTGACGCACGAAAATTGTGCGCACGTTAGCCGCGAAGTTAGCGCGATTTTGGATGTTGAAGACGTGGTGCCGGGCAACGCGTACATGCTGGAGGTATCGTCTCCGGGCATGGATCGCAAGCTGTACAAAGCTGCTGATTACGAACGGTTTATGGGCCGGTTGGTGAAAGTGATGACGTTTGAGCCGGTGAACGGCAATCGTCATTTTGAGGGTCGGCTAACAAGTTTTGCCGACGGACGGTTGACGGTAAACACCGCTGACCGTGGGCGCGAGAAGAAGCCGAAAGTCGCCGCTCCGGACGCGACGCCAGTAGAAATTCTACTGACGAACGTGGAAAAGGCGAATTTGGTGCCAGAGATTTAGGTTAGTGTAGGGCGAGCATTCCTGCTCGCCAGCTTTTGACGTTGTTGCAGGCAAGAAGCAGATTCCTCAGGGCTGAAGCCCTTCGGAATGACAAGTTTTGGGCATTGTTTCAATTTTATAAACGTATTTGTAAGCGTAGCAATTCTTGATTTCGGAAAGCAGTCATGGCCAGCGAGCTTTACAACACGATCGACGCAATCAGCCGCGAAAAAGGGATTGATCCGCAAATTGTGGTCAGCGCCGTGGAAGACG
>JAYVEP010000251.1:0-8246 GCA_043749225.1 Acidobacteriaceae bacterium | reverse complement strand
CGTGGATTGAATTGGCGATTGGGACTTACTTCGCGACGACGGTTTGGTACGCAATTGACAACGACAATTTTTTTACTGTTCCATTTTTGTTACTTTTTGTGTTTGGATATTGGTGTACGGGGTTGATGTCGTTGCTACAGGGTCGATTTGCTGGGGCTGAGATGGCTTCTGGCGAAGGCCACGTCAAACCTTATGCGGTTGGGGTTTAAATGTAGAGTTCAAAGTCCCCCGCCCTCTTTCGCAAAGAACGCGAAAGAAGGACGGGGCACCCGTTTGTTTCTCGCATCGGCAAGATCAAAATCTAAAATTCGAGACAAGACCACGCGGGCAAGAGTGCCCGCGCCACACGATCTACCAGCCGCGGGTTTGCAGCAGTTGAGATTCCGGTAGGCCTGCTACGGATAGGCCTTTCATGGCGCCTGGAACGTCAGCGCTAACTTCTAACAAAACTTTGGGATCGTTGAAATGCGTGGCGGCCATCACGATGGCTTTGGCGCGGCGTGTGGCTTCGTCGGTGCTGGCGAGTTCGCTGGAGTTGTTCATGAAGATTCCGGAGCCGACGAAGACTGCTTCGGCTCCAAGCTGCATGACGAGAGCGGCGTCGGCGGCGGTGGCGATTCCTCCGGCGGAGAAGTTCGGGACTGGCAACTTCCCTTCTTTGGCGACCATGCGGACGAGATCGTAGGGCGCCTGCAAATCCTTGGCGCGAGTGTAGAGTTCGTCCTCGCGCATGGAAGTCAGCTCGCGAATATCTTTCATAATCTGGCGCATGTGTTTCACAGCGTGAACAACATCGCCGGTGCCAGCTTCACCTTTTGTGCGAATCATGGCAGCGCCTTCGCTAATGCGGCGTAAGGCTTCTCCAAGATTGCGAGCCCCGCAGACGAATGGGACTTTGAAGAGGTGCTTGTCGACGTGATGCGCTTCGTCGGCCGGGGTGAGAACTTCAGATTCATCGATGTAGTCGACGCCAAGCTGTTCCAGAATCTGTGCTTCGACAAAATGGCCGATGCGGCATTTGGCCATAACCGGAATGGACACGGTTTCCATGATTTCGCGGATCATTTTCGGCGAGGCCATGCGGGCGACGCCACCCTCGGCGCGAATCTGGGCGGGGACGCGTTCGAGCGCCATGACGGCGACGGCGCCGGCCTTCTCGGCAATCTGGGCTTGCTCGACGGTGACGACGTCCATAATGACGCCGCCTTTGAGCATTTCGGCGAGGCCAACTTTGAGGCGGGGGCTGGAATTTCCGTTGTTCTGTGACATGGGTGAACTCTTTCTGGATCGTAAAGTCTGGACTATAGCTGCGCCTGACGATCAGCGCGGGGATCGAGTGAGAGGCGTCCGATTCTTCCCACTTCTTATTCTACAGCGACGGGCAAAATGGCGGAACCCCCTTGCAGAAGGAAGCACGGGGAAACCTGCGCGGAGCAAGCTCCGCGCCCACACGAGCTTCTCCTAAGTCTTGGGCTTGGCAAACATGCGCTCGGGGTCAATGGCGATAAAAAGCGCTTCCCCAGAGGCGAGAATTTCGCCTTTGGCGTTCAAGATTTCGCCGCGGTTGGTGTGCTTGCGGCCTTCGACGCTGACGGGGTGGCCTTCGGCGAGGAGAGGCTGGTTCAGGGGGACGGGCTTCAGGTAGTCGATCTTCATGGCGCGGGTAAGGGCGACGACGTTGCGGGTCTTGTTGACCTTACCCATCACCTCATCCAGGATGGTGGCTACGATGCCGCCGTGAACGTAGCCTGGAGGGCCCATAAAGCGGTCGTCGAGTCGGAAACGGCAGACGTAACAGTCGCGAGCCTTGTCATAGCGGAAACGGAGCTTCATGCCTGCGTCGTTGTCTTGGCCGCAGACGAAACAGCGATTTTTCTGTAGCCGAACCATGCGGGTGCTGTGGCGGGGCGAAGACTTTTTGGGCATGGGGGATTTTAACGCGTTGCCGCCAGGTACATAGCGCCGCCTCCCGGCGGCGCTACCCTCCCTATAACCGTACACATCTCCTCATCAGCTTTAGAACGCGAGCTTTAGAACGCGCGGGTTGCCGCATCCGCAGCGGTGGCCAGAGCCGTTACCGCGGCAAAGAACTCCGGCGACTGGCCGATGAACAGCCCACTAGCGCTAAGACCTTGCACGGCGCCCATGGCGGCGCCATGAGTTGCGGTTGGACGAATGATGGAACACGGCGGAAACTTCTTACTCAAGAATACCGTCGGTTCCGGCATGATCAGGTTGGTTTGGAAATCTTCTCCGCCGAACGGCGCGGCGTTTAGATCCGGGAAAGTTACGCTCACGCCCGTAACTGGGTCAATCACATTGGCGAGGTGAATCGCGTTGCCAGCTTTGTCGTGCCAGGTCTGGAAATGCGTGATCTCAGTTCCGCCAATGCTGAGCAGAATGCGCAAAACTTCCTGACTGGTTACGCGTTGCGCCAACTGCGGGTAAATGCTGGTCCCGCCTTGCTCGATAGACACAAAGTGGAAACCCGCTGTGTTGGCAATCGCCTGCGTAAAATCCGAGATGCCGTTGGGCTTGTTGGGATCGGGTGTTACATCGGCGTCCGTGCGTGGAATCGCAGTGTGTTGGCCGACGGCCAGCGTAGCGATTGCCTGTGCAAAGCTGTCATGACGGTCGGGATTTTTGGTGCGGCTGCGGTATCGCGTCCACCAGGTGGTGTCCACGGTGAGCTGCATCAGGTTGGTAAGGCGTCCGATTTGGTTCGCACCGGTGGCCTTGCTGCTAGGCAAGGTGCGAAATGGGTCGAGGTTGACCGGGTCCGCACCCTTGGAAATCAGGTACGCGTTGATGAACTGCTCGTGCGTCAACTCGTCTTCGGTGTTATCGCTGATGTAGCGATCCATGTCCCCGTCGAGTTGCTGGATGGCAAGGGTATAGAGCGGGCTGCCGCCTGTGGGCATTCCTGGAAGTTCGCTGTCCTGAAACCCGCCCAGTTCCGCGTATTGTAACCAGAGATCGGTTTCAAGGATTTCCGCAGCGGCGAGAAAACGCAGGATGGCGATATCGCCTTTGGTGATTGGCTTGCTGCTAGCGGCTTCGGCTTCTCCGGACAACAGTGAGCCGACGGATAGTGCCGCCCCTACAGCCCCCATGCCTTTAAGAAAAGAGCGCCGCTCGACAGTGCGAGCGGGTTGCGAAGTTTGTTTTGCCGGTTCTGCCGTCCCGGAAAAGGTAGTAGGAGAGAGAGTCTCTTTTGACATGTCGCACACTCCAGTTTCATTCGAATGAATTTCGGTGACCCGACCCGATGGAATTCGAGCAGCTTGGATTCGATTCACCGCAACAGAAGCGTAAGTCAGGCCTCATTCGAGATTGTCATGACCGTGTCGAGAGTGTGTAAAAGGTTTGTCTCGGAGTTGTCACGAGACGCTGGACCAGACACTTGCCTGTCGGACTTTTGGCATCGCTCCAGCAATCGCACAACACCGGTGGTTTTCTTCTTGCCCGGAATCCTGTATACATAGTCGGTTTGGCAGCGTGACCCAAGGCCGCTAGTAAACTAGTGGACGCGGACAACGAGAGCTGCCAATACCCGCACGACCCAAATAACGCGATGGAGATTCCTGTGAAACGTTCGTACCGCGCCGTTCTTGTCGTTGGACTAATTTTCTTGTTGTCTTCCGTCTTCGTTCTGGCACAGAAGAAAGATTCCGTAAAGAATGAACCGCCTCCAGGCAAGGCTGCCAAGACCGAAAAAGCGGAGCCTGACACGAAGAAGGCAGTCCCCGAGCACAAGGCGGGCGACTTCGACAGCGACACGTTTTCCGGATTGCAATTCCGCTCAATCGGTCCGGCGGTGGCTTCGGGACGCGTGATTTCTTTGGTTGTGAATCCTAAGAACAAGAATGAGTTTTACGTCGGCGTGGCGGCAGGCGGCGTCTGGAAGACGGTGAACTCAGGAACCACGTGGACTCCGGTATTTGATGGCGAAGGATCGTATTCAATTGGCTGGGTCACGCTGGACCCCAACGATCCAGCGGTTGTGTGGGTTGGAACGGGCGAGAGCAACAGCCAGCGCAGTGTGGGATATGGCGATGGCATTTACAAATCCGAAGACGCTGGCAAGAGCTGGAAGAATTTGGGGCTGAAGAAGTCCGAACACATAGGCCGCGTAGTGATTGACCCGCGTGACAGTAAAGTCGTGTACGTTGCGGCGGAGGGCCCGCTGTGGGGTCCGGGCGGAGATCGCGGGCTGTACAAATCCGTTGACGGTGGGAAGACATGGAAGGCCGTGTTGACCATCAGCGAAAACACCGGCGTGGCGGATGTGGCGATTGATCCTTCGAATCCAGACATCTTGTATGCCGCGTCGTATCAACGGCGACGCCATGTGTTTACCTTGATTGATGGCGGCCCGGAGAGTGCGATTTATAAATCCACCGACGCGGGCGCGACTTGGAACAAAGTGAAATCCGGTTTGCCTTCCGTGGATATGGGACGCATCGGTTTGTCGGTCTCTCCGGCGGACCCGAATGTGGTGTACGCCACGATTGAGGCGGCGGATAGCAAGGGCGGCGTGTTCCGTTCCACGGACAAGGGTGCGACGTGGGAGCGGCGTAACGAATTCAACGCTGGGGCAATGTATTACGGCCAGATTATTGCCGACCCCAAGAACGTCGACCGCGTGATCGTGATGAGCGTGCAGATGCGAGAATCGCTCGATGGCGGTAAGACGCTGCACACGATCAACGAAAAATATCATCACGGCGACAATCACGCGATTTGGATCGATCCCGACAACACGAAACACTGCCTGCTGGGCAGCGACGGCGGCGTGTACGAAAGCTTTGATGGATTCGCCACGTGGCAATTCAAAGCGAATCTGCCGACGGTGCAGTTTTACGATGTTGCGGTCGACAACGCGACTCCGTTCTATAACGTGTACGGCGGCACGCAGGATTACTTCACCTGGGGAGGCCCGTCGCGGACGAAGAGCGCACACGGGATTGTGAATTCAGATTGGTACACGGTGACCGGCGGGGATGGATTCCATGCCGCGGTTGATCCGGAAGATCCGAACACGGTCTACGGCGAATCGCAGTATGGCGTCCTGGTGCGCTACGACCGCAAGACTGGGGAAGAGTTGCTGATTCAGCCGCAGCCCGGCAAGGGCGGGCCGTTGTTGCGTTGGAATTGGGATTCACCGTTACTGCTGAGCCCGCATTCACATACGCGTTTGTATTTTGCGGCCAACGAGCTGTTCCGCAGCGATGATCGCGGGGATACCTGGCGCGCGGTCAGCGGTGACTTGACTCGCCAAATTGATCGCAACAAATTGCCGGTGATGGGAAAGGTTTGGGGGCCGGATGCGGTTGCCAAGAATCAATCGACTTCGTTTTATGGAAATATTGTTGCGCTGAGCGAATCGCCCGTGAAGGAAGGATTAATTTATGTTGGCACCGACGAAGGACTGATTCAAGTGACGCAGGATGGCGGAGCGAGCTGGACGAAGTACGATAAATTTGCGGGTGTTCCAGATATGACGTACGTGAGTCGGCTTGCGGCATCGCGATTTGACGCAAACACCGTGTACGCCACGTTTGAGAATCACAAATACAGCGACTTCAAGCCCTATTTGATGAAGAGCGCAGATGCGGGCAAGACGTGGACCTCCATCACGGGTGATCTGCCGGAAAACGGCCCCACGCTCTCCTTTGCGGAAGATACAGTGAATCCGAATCTGCTGTTTGTGGGCACGGAATTCGGCGCGTTCTTCAGTACCAACGGCGGCAAAAAGTGGATCCAGATGAAGGGCGGGCTGCCTACGATTGCCGTGAAAGACATCGTGATTCAGAAACGCGAAAACGACCTGGTGATGGCAACTTTCGGGCGTGGCTTCTACATTTTGGATGACATTTCGCCATTGCAGAAAGCATCAGCGGAAGCGGTTCAGAAGACTGCGGCGATGTTCCCAGTGAAAGACACCCCGCTTTACATCGAGCGTCGTCCTCTGGGCGGGCCGGGCAAGGGATTCCAGGGCGATGCGTATTTTGCCGCGGCCAATCCGCCGTTTGGCGCGACGTTCACTTATTACCTGAAAGAGAAAACCAAAACACTCAAAGAGCAGCGGCAGGCAGCAGAGAAAGATGCCGTGAAAAAAGAAGTTGGTGATGCGGCCAAGAGCGATGCAAAGAAGGACGATACGAAAGCCGATGCTGCGAAAAAAGAAGACAAGGGGCCGTATGCGTCTCTTCCCTACCCGTCCAACGATGCGTTGCGCGCAGAGGCTGAGGAGCAGAAGCCGGAAGTTTATTTCGTAATTTACGACGAATCCGGCACGGCAATCCGGCGCGTGGCGGGCGATTTGGGCGAAGGCTTTCATCGCACTGCCTGGGACTTGCGGTATGCCACGCAGGCGTTGCCAGCACCCGCTGACAGCGAAGGCGACGATGACTTCCCTAGTTCGACCACCACCGGGCCGCTGGTTCTTCCAGGAAGATATTCCGTGCGGATGTTCTCAAAAATGAACGGCAAGATAGCCGAACTGGGGGGACCGCAGACGTTTTCTGTTGCCGTAGACGGCGCTGCAGCGATGTCAGCGCAGGATTTTACGACGCAACGCGAGTTCATGAAGAAGACGGCTCGCCTCTACCGCGCTGTGAACGGGGCGCTGAGTTCGGCCAACGACCTGCAGACGCGGATGAAGAGCATCCGTAGCGCGCTGCATGAGACTCCGTCCGCGGAAACGCAACTCGGCCCTGAAGCCGACGCCATCGAAAAGCAGAACACGGAAATTCTGCGCGCGCTCCGAGGCGATGCAGCTCTGGCAGCACGCAACGAAAACATCACGCCCTCCATCAACGACCGCGTGACGGGCATTATGGATGGCGAACGATTCTCGCTGGCCAAGCCTACACAGACGCACGTAGCAGAATACGCAATTGCTTCGGAAAAGTTTTCCACGCAGTTGGCAAAGCTGAAGAATCTGATTCAAGTCGACTTGGCGAAACTGGAACACGAGATGGAAGCGGCGGGCGCGCCCTGGACTCCAGGACGGATGGTGGAATGGGACGAAAAATAGCCGCTAGACATTTCATCGGAAGCAAATGGCGCTGGTGTGGCAGCGGAGTTTGCTTCGTTGAATCTCGCTTGAGCGCAAGTTTGCGCTAGACTTCGTTTATGTCTCCCCTTCGCTCCCGCGAAACTGGTAATCGCCAAGGCGGCGGGAGCAATGCGCCTCGAGGCGGGGGCGACGGACCGCGTGGTGATCGCGACATCCCGAACTACGGTGAGCGTTTGCGGCGCGCACGCTTTGGACTGGCCATCGGTGTAGTCACGGTCAGCATGTTGTTTTTGGTTTTCACCGCCACATACACCCTGCGGCGGTTGTTTGACGATTCTCCCGGAGTGAATTCTTCGGCCACGATTCGGACGAGTCACTGGACTCATCTACAGCTGCCCATTTTTCTTCTACTCTTCAATTCCCTATTACTCCTGGCCAGTTCGGCGACGATGGAAATGGCCCGCCGCCAAGTGACGAAGCGGGCGGCACTGGCTCCCATCGAAGGAATTCCGGGCGTGACGTTGGGCAACGAGCGCTATCTGCCGTGGCTGCAGTTGACGATTGTTCTAGGCTTCGGATTCCTTGCAGGGCAGGCTATAGCGTGGCGAGAAATGGCGGCTCGAGGATACTATCTCTCAACCACGCCGAGCAGCACGTTTGTCTATCTGGCAACGATTTTGCATGCCATCCACGTGGGCGCGGGTTTGATTGCATTGCTGTGCGCGGCGGGAATGGCGGTGCTGAAAAGCTCATGGGAAGCGCGGCGGATTGTGGTTGATATTTCCGGATGGTATTGGCACTTCATGGGAGCGCTTTGGATTTATTTGTTTGGATTGCTGGTGGTGATGAGTTAACGCATTCATGTAGCCACGTGAGTCTCGTTCTTTCCCCTATAATAAGAAGTTTCGGCACCGCTTTTTGACGTTCGCCATACGCGTGCGCCAACGACTTGTGCCTGCAAGGGGCCGATGTCTACAGACAGCATAGTTGTAAAGGGCGCGCGAGTTCATAACCTCAAGAACATTGATTTTGAGATTCCGCACAACGCGCTGACGGTGGTGACTGGGGTTTCTGGCTCTGGGAAGTCGTCGCTGGCGTTTGACACCATCTATGCCGAGGGGCAGCGGCGCTATGTGGAGTCTCTGTCGGCCTATGCGCGACAGTTTTTGGAACGCATTGAGAAGCCCGACGTAGATGTGATTGACGGCATCGCCCCCGCCGT
>JAYVEP010000250.1:0-3146 GCA_043749225.1 Acidobacteriaceae bacterium | reverse complement strand
GCTTCGAGCAGGTGACCACCACCATCTTGTCGAATCGTCCATTCACTCCGGCTTCGAGTATCAGCGCAGCTTCTACCACCGCGATTCCGTGGGGCTCTTTTTTGGCAATTTCGGCCATCCAGTGCTGCTGTTGTGCTATCACCGCAGGATGAACGATGCGATTCAGCTCCGCGACCTTGCCCGCACCGAATGCCACCTCAGCCAGCTTTGCGCGATTGATCTCTCCATTGGAATTGACGATCTCACGCCCAAAATGTCTCACCACCTGCTCATAAATTTCTTCGCCGGGCCGCATTAAATCATGCGCGATGGAATCGGCTTCGATCAGGTGAGCTCCGCGGGCGGCCATCATCTTGCCGACTGTGCTTTTGCCGCAAGCCAAGCCGCCGGTAAGTCCCACGCGCAGCAAGTTACGACCGTCCCACTTGTGCTTCGGCTGTATGGCGTGATCCGCGCCTCAATCGCGCGGCCTTCACCGTGTTCGACATCAGCATGGCGATTGTGAGCGGTCCTACACCGCCTGGCACGGGAGTGATCGCGCCGGCAATTCTCGCAACTTCAGGATGAACATCTCCCACCAGGGTCGAGCCTTTCGCGTCAAATTCCTGTTCGCGCTTGGCGTCGCCGGCAAACATTTTTTCGAATTCGGAGCGCTCAGTGATGCGATTGATGCCAACATCGATCACAGTGGCGCCTTCCTTTACAAAATCGCGAGTAACGAATCCGACTCTCCCAATCGCCGCAACCAGAATGTCAGCGGTGCGGCACACGCCCGCAAGATTTTTGGTCTTCGAATGACATACGGTGACGGTGGCATTTTCGTTCAGCAGCAACATCGCAATCGGCTTGCCTACAATGTCACTCCGGCCGACGACCACCGCGTTCGCACCAGAAATCGGAATATGACTGCGATGCAAAATCTCGATACATCCAAGAGGGGTGCACGGGACCAACCCGGGGCGCTGTGTCGACAGATTACCCACATTCACCGGATGGAATCCGTCCACATCTTTTGCCGGATCCACGGCCAGCAGGACCGCCTTGGCATCGACCTGCCTGGGCAAGGGAAGTTGGATGAGAATGCCGTCAATGTCGTCTCGTTGATTCAATTCAGAAACCAGCGCCAACATTTCTGTTGTTGTGATCGAATCTGGTGGAGTGATTTTCTCGCTGTAAATCCCGAGCGCTTCACAAGTCTTTACTTTGCTGCGAACGTAGATCTCAGACGCGGCGTCCTGCCCCACCAGCACCGCCGCCAACCCCGGACGCAGCCCTGAAGCTGCGAGCCGTTTAACCTCTTCAGCGATCTCTGCTTTGATTTGGGCGGCAATCTTCGTGCCATCGAGAATGGTGGCCGGCATTCGTCCTCATTCCATTGCGAGTTCACTTCTTATCTTAAACCGCAAGGCCGATTCTTGGGCCCGTTATAGAATGAGAACGATGCATTGGAAAGATTTGTTGAATGATCTCGTCTGCCCCGCGTGCAAGTCTCCGATTGCCCTTACGCCGGCAGGGGATGGCCTGAAGTGTGGGTCGTGCCACCGTGTCTATCCCATTCAGGACGACATTCCTATCCTGCTAGTTGATCGCGCGAAAATCGAAGCCTAACTAAGCTTTAGGGCTGCTTGCTCCAAGTGGCGCCTCCGTCTTCGGTGAGCCAGGTTTCGTGAGTTGAGGTTTGCAGTCGGCCTTGCTGCAGGGAGTTAAATCGCAGGGCAATGATGTCGCCCGTCCAGTCTCCTTTTGCTTGCGTCCAATTGGCGCCGTCGTCGGTAGAAAAGTAGAGCACTCCAGCCTCTCCACCAACCCACACGCTCGGCCCTGCGGGACTGTTGCTAGCGACCAGTACCCGAAATTTCGCGCCCTTGGCAACCAGGACATCAGTCCAATCTGAAGTTGGCTGGGTACGATACCGTTTTTGCAACTTACCATTATGAATTTGCCACTGAAAAAGCGAGACAATTGGTGAAGGCGGAGACCAGTTCTGCGCGACCGCTGTCGGATTACGATAAGCCGCCATTGCTTTCTTTCGCGTCGCATCTTGATCAAGGGCAATGCTGCCTTTCGGAGCAACTGACAAGGTTTCCCCAGCAACCTGCGCGTTCGCGAGATCTCCCCGAGTTGCAGAAGGCGCGGCTCTTGGCGCGTTCTTTTTAGTAATTTCATCAATCCGGCCCTGGTCCTGGAAGACCGACACTGTATCTGCCGCGCTTTTCTGTTGCATCGCCAGGTCAGACGCGGCAGCCGAACTCGCCCCGCTTGCCGTCAAATCCACGTGTCTCTGATTCGAATCAACCGGAGCGCTTGCGGAAGGAACAGTGGGTTGCATTCCAGGTCGGCTCGAATCCGCGGAGATTCCTCCGACAATTCCTCCGACAATTCCTTGACGACTCGGCCCAGCGGGATTTTGCGATCTTCCTGTAGCGGAGATGACTGTTTGTTGGCTCATCGCGGACGTTCGGTCGATGCTGTGCCGATCCCTAATCAGCCCGCCGTTGATGTCACCACTCTTCAGTGCAGCACTTGCGGCAGAAGGTGGCATTGTTTCCCCAACTGCGTCAGCGTCTTTGATTTTGTCCGCTCTGCCGGTGACGGTGAGTCTGCTTTCGTTCTTGGCGTCGCCTGTAATTGTCGAGCCCGATCGCGGCGCCCGCTTAGCCGTGGAGGCTTCCGCGCCTCTTGCCTCCGCCACCTTATTTTGCGCAGAGCTGTTGGGAACGGTCGCGGGCTCAAATGCGTCTGACTCCTTCGATTTCGCAACATCAGAAAGACGCGAATTGGACGTGGATCCCGCTACCTGCGTTGTTTCTACTCGCTTCTCCACACGCGTAAACAGAAGCACTCCCACTAGGACCGCTGCCAGGGCCGCGCCCGCGCCAAAGCGCAAGAACTTCCACTGCGTCCAGCGGGCGTACGCGGAATGCGAAGCCACCTCCAACCCTCCGCCTACCGCCATTGGCGTCGACAAAGCCACCACTTCGCGGCATTCAGCACACGTTGCCAGATGCGACATCACCTGCTCGCGATCAGGAGTGGTTAGATTTCGCTCAACGAATGCGGTAAGCAAATCTGCGTCGGGGTGGGCGAGCGAGGGCGAGTACCGCCCCGCGCCCGATGCTTTCTCCAGCCACTGTTGTGCGATCTTG
>JAYVEP010000249.1:0-21494 GCA_043749225.1 Acidobacteriaceae bacterium | reverse complement strand
GAGAAGCGGATCTCGCCTCGCTAAACTACTCTTTCGATTTTTCGCTACAGGCGTTCCACTACCACCCAAGTTAACGTTCAAAAAACGAACGTGAACCTGGGGCACCCGACGGCGATGGTAACAGCAAAAAGTGACAACATGACTTTGCCCGGATTCGCGAAACCGCTTCAGTCCCCAAAGCAGGATGCCAACTGAACGCGCCCCACTGCCCCACTCAAGCCAAAGAACAGCTTGAATGGGCCACCGGCCCTCCGGAACCGTTCTTAAGCCCAAACAATCTTGGTGATTTCAAAGAGTAGGCGATGACGTGCCTCTAATTCATCCGGGCCGAAATGATCGAACGCTTTCAAATCAAGATTGTGCCGTTTACGCAGTTCCTTCATGTCTAGCTTCGATTTGTAACTGTCTGCGCGCAGGGTCTCGTTCCAGTAAAGCGTATTCGCGTAAGATTTCAGCTTTTCTTTGTATGGCTCATTGTTACTCGAAATGTTGTCTTTCCCCTTCAGTAAAAGAATTCCCCCCAATCGGTTTCGCTCCTGTTCAAATCGTTCCTCATCGCCATCGAACAATCTCTTGTTCTCATTGTTCCACGAAAGGATGTGTTCCACATGAAAACCGCTCTTCGCTCCAGTCTTCGTTACCAGCTCATACATCGGATGTTTCGGATTCATATTCATATTCTCTGCAAGAAAGTCGTCGATCCTGGCAAAGAAGTAGCGTTTGAATCGGGTGTTTAGATTGCTCCCCGTCTGCTTGAAGGCAGCATAACTTAACGGCTCGGCGTCCTGCACGTTGCGTCGGGCTGCGATCATCGCCTTTAACTGAGCATCAAATGCAGGGCGGTAGGTGTCTAGCGCTCGTCCCCGGATTGCCTCCGAGATTTGGAAAAGGGAATCGGCAAAATCATTGCTATCGTATGCGCTTTGAAGTTGCAACAGTGAGAAGTAACGGTCGATTTCTCGAGCGAGTGAGCGAATTTTGTCGTTATCCTGTGGGTCATTCGGAACGCAGGCCGACAACACTAGGTGAAACGGCGCGTCGAGATCAAGCAGAGAATTGAAATAGATGGACCGAAATTCATTTTGGTCTTCCGCGTAGGCGTGCCTCAGCTTGATGTATAAATTCGAGTAATATGTGAAATCGCCTTTGAGAAACGCCTTCACTTTGATCGAATTGTGAAGCAGGCCTAAGCGCTTGTCCATGTCCGGCGCAAACATTTCCCGATGGTAATCCCCGTCAAAGCGCTGCCCTTCTTTACGCGTCGCAGCAAATTTCGCCTTGAGGTAAAAACGGAAAAAACTGTCAAGCTCGTCCTCCTTAAAGGCGTTAATTTCGGCAGCCTTATACTCCCAAAGACCGTTATAGTCGCCTTGGTCCAATTCGATCTTGTCGATTTGGCCCAGCAGCTTGCCCTTGAGTATCTCGTAGGGCCTCAGGCGCACACCTCGATCATTTATCACTTCGAATACCATTGACACATCTGTCTGTTCAACCGCCAAGTTAATCAGGACGAGGCGATGCAGGAAATAGAAGACAAAAGTCTCGAAGCAGTGCTTGTTGTGCAGGTCTTTGTCTAGGGCTGAGCTGTTCGTTTCATAGTTTTTCACTATGTTTTGTGCCGTAATTCCGCTCTCCGTGCCGATCTCTTTCGTATCTGTCCCATCGAAGAGCGCTTGCTGGGCTGCACTGTGCCCTACGTGGTTCATCCAGAACTTCTTTTCAAACCCCGATTGTCCGGCAACCTTGCTGTCGATCCAGCCTGCCAATGCTGAGCTGTGCTTCTTGGCAAGATGGCGGAGTTTTATGAGAATTAGTGACAGTGTGGTCAGACGCTGTTGCCCGTCGACCACATAAACACGCCCGTCGACAATGTTGGTGACGTAAGTATTGAGGTAATACCACGGATAGGTGGCAATGGTCTCTTTCCCCGGATCAAGGTCACTGCCGCGAGCATATCGCTCTTTAAACTTATGAAAGATGTCGTCAAGCAGCCGCTTCACCGGTTCCTCCGTCCATCGGTAGTCGCGCTGATAAAAGTCGATATAGTACGCCGTGTTTGAAAAGACCCGGTCAATATTTTGCTTATCCGGAGAAATATCCATTGAGATTCCTGTTCTACTGGTCAGGATTGTACCTGCAATCCGGCCCAATCTCGACACGGACTTATGCTTCCAGGTATTTCGCCCATATACAATCCCCCTAGATGGCGAGCCAGCAAGATTCTTCTCAACCAACCCAAACAGGCTTTCTAGCCCGAGCCCTGCGCACGCTCCGCCCGTCCCACCAGCACAGCAATACCTCCGCCACGCTGTTGCTGATGGCGGCGGTGATGCTCTCCCGCGTCATCGGCTACGTGCGCGAGGCCTACATCGCCTGGGCGTTCGGCGCTGGGCGAATCACGGATGCCTATGTCGCCGGTTTCACCATCCCCGATTTTCTGAATTACATTGTCGCGGGCGGCGCGGCTTCAATTACGTTTATTTCCATCTACACGCGCTTCGTGGCGGAGAAGCGCGAGGACGAAGCGCAGAAAACTTTTTCCATCATCATCACCGTGATGACCGCCGTGCTCGCCGTCGGCGTGTTGCTGGCAGAGGTATTCACGCCGCAACTCCTCCAGCTGGTGGTGCCGAAATTCGATGCTGAACAGATGGCTCTCTGCGTCCATCTCACGCGGATTCTTTTGCCCGCGCAGATCTTCTTCTACGTCGGCGGCGTAGTCTCCGCTGTTCTGTTATCAAAGCGCTTGTTTCTGCTGCCGTCGCTAGGGCCGCTGCTCTATAACGTTCTCATCATCTTAGGCGGGTTGCTTCTGGGGCGACGCTACGGAATTTGCTCGTTAGCCTATGGAGCGGTCGCTGGCGCGATCATCGGACCGTTCCTAATCAACGTAATCGGAGCAGCTAGAATTGGAACAGGATACCGGCCATCGTTCGATGTACGCAATCCCGCATTCCTGGAATGGGCGCGACTATCGATTCCTCTCATGCTAGGTTTCTCGCTGGTCACGGCGGATGACTGGATTCTGCGCCACTTCGCCTCCGGCGGCCTCGGCGACATTACGCGGCTCAATTATGCCAAGCGGCTCTTTGCCGTGCCAATTGCGGTGCTGGGACAAGCGACTGGCCAGGCGTCGCTGCCATTCTTTGCGCGCCTCTTCGGCGAGAAGCGCATGACGGAATTCGCGGAAACCGTCAACGCTTCGGTCTATCGAATAACGGCTGCCTCTTTCCTTGCAACCGCTTGGATGATGGCTGCCGCGCTTCCCGTAATCGACCTCGTCTACCGCCGCGGGAAGTTCTCCCTAACCGATTCCCATACCACGGCGATCTACTTCTTCTGGTTCGCGCTCTCGTTGGCCTGCTGGTGCGCGCAAGGTCTTTATTCGAGAGCCTTCTACGCCGCTGGCGATACCATGACGCCCATGATTGCCTGCACGCTGATCACAGTCGCGTCGCTGCCCGTGTATTCGATCCTCTTCCACAAGTTCTCGTTCGTAGGATTAGCGGCCGCCTCGGACATTGGTATTCTCGCCAACACGCTGATCCTGGCGGTGTTGTTGCACTACCGGAATCTTGTTCGTTGGGATGGATTGCCGTGGACCGAGTTAGCCAAGGCTGCAGTGGTTGCTGCCGCTGCCGGAGGACTGAGTTATCAGGTTAGCCGGATACTGCCAGACAGCGGTACGCGTTGGGCAGATTTGCTGGCTCTTGGGCTGACGACTCTGACTTGGGGAGCGACGATCGCCACAGGGTTATGGCTCACGGGCAGCGACTTGCTGCAGATGCTGCGCACAAGAAAAACCTCGATTTCGTAGATCGAGCGCAACATAACAGAATGATCGTTCTGTTATGCTTTTGCGGTCTGGCGGTTTTGGTGCTTTTTTGCTCGCGAAATAACAAACGGGCACCCGAAGGTGCCCGCTCCAACATTCAAACAAAAAGACTTACGCGCGCGCTGCGACCCCAGCCGATGCTTCTACTGGCTCTTTCGGAATCTCGCCGTTGATCTTGGTTGGCTGCGCTGCCTGCGTTCCAGCCGCCTGAGCCTGCGCCGGAGCGCCGCCCTTGCGAATGTCGATGCCGCCCTTGAAATAAGCGCCATCTTCAATGGAAATCCGCGCTGCGATCACGTCGCCAGTCAAGGAACCGTCGCTGCGGATGTCTACGCGGTCGCTAGCGGTCAAGTTGCCACGAACCTTGCCGAGCACGACGATTTCACGAGCGGTGACGTTGGCGTTGACCACGCCATTGCGGCCAACAGTTACGCGATTGCCAGCCAAGTTGATGGAGCCTTCTACGCGACCGTCAATATAGAGAGCTTCGGAGCCGGTTACTTCGCCCTTGATAACAAGGGACTTACCAATGGTTGCCTGATCGGCAGTGGTCATTACAGTGGGGCGCGCCGCTGCTGCCGGGGCGGCCTCGGGCGTTGCGGGCGACATGGGCGTCATCGCCGGACGCTCAGGTTCAGGAGCACCGGGTCGTGAGGGGGTCTGCGGCTGGTTGGTGGGTTTCCACATATTGAAATTTCCTTTCCTGAGTCGGGTTGAGCAATTTTCACCGCATATGGGTGACCATTTGCGATTGTACTCCGCCTAACGTGCGGCATTGCTGTGGAAATCGTTGACTCTGTTAGTTTTTCTTGGACATTCAGCGGCGGAAATTTGGGGCGCGTCGCGCTCTCCGTGGGTGCGCCCGGCAGGTAGTTCTTCCCGGCGCAGTGCATTTCTTCTGTTGCTATGTTCTGTGCTATGCCTCAACCACGCCTCAGCGCGCAGGCGTATGCTAGAGGTATATGTCTACACAGTTCTCGATTGCGAAGCCTGATCCCGGCGAATACGCCCCCTGCTACGAAAAATATGTGTCGCTGATTTCTGGCGGAGATTTGCTCTCCATCCTTGATCGCCAGATGAACCAGGTAGTACGTCTCTTCGCGGGCCGAAGCGAAGCCGACGGTGACAACCGTTATCTGCCCGAAAAGTGGAGTGTGAAGGAAGTTCTAGGGCACATTATCGATACCGAGCGCATTATGACCTACCGCGCCTTGCGCATTGCTCGTGGAGACAAGTCGCCAATCGAAGGTTTTGAGCAGGATGATTACGTCCGCAATGGGCCTTTTGGCCATTGCCGGCTATCGGATCTGGTGGAAGAGTTTATGCACGTACGGCGGGCGACGGTTGCGCTATTCCGCAACCTGGATGAACCGGCTATTACGCGTAGAGGCATCGCCAATAAGCAGGAGATTACCGCTCGAGCGCTGGCCTACATTATTGCGGGGCATGAACTGCATCATCGCCGGATTGTGGAAGAGAAGTACTTCGCTACGACGCACAGGCCGTAGGATCTGGATTCCAAAAGCAGATTCCTCACGATGGAGCCGTTCGGCATGACAAACTTGAGGGTTTCTTACGAAACCTCAAGTTCTAATTCTCCTCGTGACGCTACTTCACGCCATCCGGGTAAACCAGAATCTTACTCGCCTCGCCGGTCTTCAGCCGCTCCATCGCTTTGGAAAAATCTTTCATCGGTAAGCGGTCCGTGATGACCGGATGCAAATCCAGGCGTCCGCTCTTGAGTAGCGCCGTCATCTGATACCAGGTCTGATACATCCGGCGACCGTTGATGCCTTGAATCGTGATGCCTTTGAAAATAATGTCTTCGGAAAAATTGAGCGGGATGGGTTTTGAGGTGAGGCCGAGCAGCGAGATGCGGCCGCCGCTGCGTACGATGTCGAAACCGGTTCGAATGGCATCGGGATGGCCCGCCATCTCCAGCACTACATCGACGCCGAGTCCGCCCGTATGTTCTTTCACGATTTTGCGAACGTCATCTTTGGTCGGGTCGAGCACATAGTCGGCGTGCATCTGCTTGGCGATTTTGCGACGATGTTCGTTGACTTCCAGTGCAAATATTGTTGAAGCTCCCACGGCGCGCGCCACGGCAATCGAGAACAGGCCGATGGGGCCACACCCGGTGACAGCCACTGTTTTGCCCGCAATTTCTCCAGCTAGAACAGTGTGGACGGCGTTGCCTAACGGATCGAGAATCGAAGCATATTCCTGCGGGATCGCGGAATCGAGCTTCCAAATATTCGATTCCGGAATGACGACATATTCCGCGAAAGCTCCGTTGGCATCGACGCCGATGATCTTCACGCTCTGGCAAATGTGAGCCTCGCCGGTGCGGCATTGCAGGCATTTGCCGCAAGCCACATGCATTTCGGCGGAAACGAAATCACCCTCCTTCACGCTGGTGACTTCGGCCCCATACGCGGCAACCTCTCCGCAAAATTCGTGTCCGGGAATCAGCGGTGGATGAATTCGCCCCTGCGCCCAGCGATCCCAGTTGTAGATGTGGAGATCGGTGCCGCAGATCGAAGCGACTTTAACCTTGACCAGCACATTCCGCACGCCAAATGTTGGAACGGGAACTTCGCGAATCTCCGCACCCGGCGCGGCGGTGGGCTTTACTACGGCAATCATGGTTTTAGACATAACACTGCTTTCCGATTGCCCTCGGCCAAGCGCTTCGAGCAAACCAGTAATTCTAGCATTTGGAAAGTGGATACCATCCCAGCATAAAGGCTGATACCTGAGCATAGTTCTGCCGGTCGTGCTACCCTTAGCGCCTTGCGAGACCAAACCTCAAGCTCGTCTGCAGATGATCGGGGCCTGCTGGAAGCCTTGTTAGGCGATGGCCGATTCCTACTTGCGGTGACTGGCATGGCTCTTATAGCGAGTGGCGGTTTTGTGATCGCCCAGTCTATAAGCGGTCAGTTGCTGCCTCACGATATGCAAGCCTTGGGAATGAACGCGGAGGCACTGAGCCAACGTGCGAACGTCAACCTGGTGCGGTTCATGTTCCATGATCGCGTGGCCTTTGGAGGTGCGCTGATCGCGATTGGCTCGGCATATTGGTGGCTTGCCGAGTTTCCACTTTTTTCCGGTGCCGCCTGGGCTTGGTGGACGGTGGCTCTTTCCGGTGGATTCGGGTTTCTCAGCTTCCTGGCATACCTGGGATATGGGTATCTCGATACTTGGCACGGGGTCGCAACGATGTTCCTGCTTCCAATCTATCTTGCGGGTTTGTGGCGTGCGCGAAGATTGGTGAACTCCCCTTTCAGCATAAGTGCGATTTGGAGGACGGGATGCACTGCTGATACCGCCGCTGCAGCGATTGGGAGGAAGCTTCTGCTGTTTTGTGGGCTTGGGTTGGTCGCGGCGGGTACAACAATTCTAGTTGTTGGAATGACATTTGTTTTTGTGCCTCAGGATGTAAGATTCATCGGCCTCCCATCCAGCGCGCTTCGCGCGGTCTCACCCATGCTGATACCGCTGATTGCTCATGATCGTGCAGGTTTCGGTGGAGCGTTGCTTTCCGTGGGATTGATTTTGGTCATGATGATGCGGCACAGCGCAGTCACGCGAAGTTTTCTCGAGCTTGTCGCGTGGATGGCTTTGTGGGGTTTCGGAGCCGCGCTGGGTGTGCACATCGTCATCGGTTACGTCGACTTTGTGCACTTACTTCCGGCATACGTAGGCTTTTTGATTTTTGCCGTGGGCTGGGCGTTGCTAACGCGAGGAATGATCAAGGCCGGCTCGTCCTAAGCTACTCGCAAGGACTCGGTTCGCTAAGCCTTCGGGTCCAGGTGCTTGCCGTGCATCTTCGCATTAAATTCTTCGCTCTTCCCACGCGGCACGCTCAAAGTTTTCCAACTATCGGAACGAAAGTATTTCGCCAGATAAACAATCTGACCTGTGTGTTGCGCAAGGTGAGTGAGTGCGCGATTCAGCGCCTGCAAAACCGTGTGCGGTTCGCGGCGAATCGTAATCGTCTTCTCGACATCCTCCGGCTTCAGCGCGCTGATGGAATCGAAAACAATCTTCCAACCCTGTTCCCATGCCAGCATTAGATCCTTGCGCGAGGCTTCCATGCCCAGCTCGAATTCCTGATCGCGGTTGCGATCGGGCTTCTCGCCGTCGCTGGTCAGGAAATCCGTGAAGCGCGACCGCATATTCCCAGCCATATGCTTGACGATGATGGCTATGCTGTTCGATTCGGGGTCGAGCTCGCGAAAGAACTCTTCGTCGCTGATTTGGGCAAGAGCGCCGTCTGCAAGCCGTTTGTTGCCTCGCATGGCGCGCAAGGACTCTTCGAGGTAGTGGGCGGCGGGATTCATGGCAACTCTGAAGGTATCAATAAGTGTAGCAATATCAAAAGCGGTCTTGGGTAGGGCATGGCTTCAGCCGCGCCGCTAAAACCAGCAACCACGCGGGCTTTGGCCACTGAGGGAGACTCCAGATCCGAATGGCACATCTTGATGTGGAACAACTACTTAGACCAATCCTAACCTGTTTGCTGGGTTGCCAGGGAATGTTACATCCTGCAACTCAATCTGAATTCCGCCGAACTTCCCGGCCACCATGTTGTAAACCCAGGCGCCAAAGGCGCCAAAGACAAAGCCCATGGTTCCATAGAGAATGGGCATAAGAATTGCGGCACCCAGACCTCCTACGACCGTCAAGGCGGCATTCGTGTGATTTCCAGATACTCCCGATAACGCACCCGCGAGTGCGGCAATCACGAATAATGGGCAGAACAATAAACCCATCGCCCCATAAGTTGCGCCCATAACTTTTGCGCACGACAGTATCCCAATTGACCGAATCGATTGCATCTCGCCTCCAATACTTTCACTGGAAATTCTATACTGAGCGACGCCGAGAGGACTTCGTTGGGGATTCTATGAGCTTTCTTCACAAAGAAACTAAGACGATTGTGTTGAATTTGTGTAAAAAACTGTTGACATTGTTCTCATATACCCCCAATATCTTGGGGTGGGTCTTCTCCTCATGCTTTTTGTGGGGTAGCGGATCACAAGGGAGAATCTTTTAAGGAGGAGCTCAACATGGCTACGAAGAAAAAGGCTGCAAAGAAAAAAGCAACGAAGAAGAAGCACTAAGAACGGGCAACCGCTTCGTTGAAAATCAGTGGGCCTCTGGCGGGACGAGCTTCCCCGGAGGCCTTGTTTTTTTGCCCTGGAATGGCCCTTTTGCCCGGGGTGGAACTTTCGGGCAGTTGCAGCCGCCGCTCCAGCGTGCTACAACGCGAAGAGCAGAGTTCTCATGCCGGCCTCCAGAAAATCGTCCGACCCAAAACCCGCATCAGCCAAGCCCGCCGCTGCCAAAGCGATTGTGGCGAAGAAGGAAAAAGACGCGGAAATCCTGATTCCGGACAAGCTGTATTTCCGGATTGGAGAAGTTTCGCGTCTGTGTAAGCTGCCAGCGTATGTGTTGCGATTCTGGGAAACGGAGTTTCCGCAGTTGCATCCGGTGAAGGGCAGCACCGGGCAGCGTATGTATCGGCGTCGCGATGTTGAAACTGTCGTAAAGATCAAGCAGCTGCTGTATCAGGAAGGGTTTACGATTCCTGGTGCGCGGCAGCATCTGCGCGCTGAAACCAAGCTCAACAAAGGCCAGCCGCCGCTACCGTTTCCGAAGCAGGCGGCGCCGGATCTACAGCGTCTGCGGGCGGGCTTGCAGGAAATTCTGGAAATTGTTTCTGCGCGACACTAAGCAGCATTCTCAGATCGACCACCTCGTATTTCTCAAACCCACTTCGTCCTATAAACTGTTTTGCACTCGCCGCAGTTGTCAGCGAGGGAGGATGTTTTGAAGAAATCATGCGCACCATTGATTTGCCTGTTGCTTGCTCTGACCAGCGTGGCGAACGCCGATACGCAGCAAGAAGAAAAGCTGCCCAGCATCGCGGCCAAGACAAGAGACATGCGCGCTCTCCCCGGATATTTCCCGCTGTATTGGGATGAACGCCGCGGCAAACTCTGGCTCGCTGTCGAGAAGTGGGATACAGAATTCCTGATTGCGGATTCGCTGCAGACTGGAGTCGGCTCGAACGATATCGGGCTTGATCGCGGCCAGCCTGGAGAAGGGCGCGTGGTGAAGTTTCAGCGCGTCGGCCCAAAAGTCCTGCTGACGGAGGTGAATTACGGCTTTCGTTCTTCCAGCCGCAACCCAGTCGAACGCCGCGCGGTGGAAGATGGGTTTGCGCAATCGGTCTTGTGGGGCTTTGAGGCCGCCGCCGAGGAGGATGGGAAAGTTCTTGTCGATGCGACTGCGTTCTTTCTCAGCGACAACCATCATATTGCCGAAACTTTAAAGGCTGCCAAGCAGGGAAGTTACAAGGTCGAGGCATCCCGTTCCGCAATCTATTTGGGGAACACAAAGAATTTCCCGCAGAACACAGAGGTGGAATGCACGCTTACGTTCGTCGGAGACGATCCTGGGAAATTTGTGCAGGATGTTACTCCCGATCCGCGAGCCATCACCGTTCGCCAGCACATGTCGCTAGTGCAGTTGCCGGACGGCAACTACCGCATGCGCGAGTTTGATCCGCGCTCAGGCTTCTACGACATTTCTTATCAGGACTACAGCGCCGAGGTCGGTCAGCCTTATGTGAAGCGCTTCATCGCGCGGCATCGACTGGCAAAAAAAGATCCGAAGTCCGCCATCAGCGACCCGCTGAAGCCTATCGTCTACTACCTCGATCCTGGAACACCAGAGCCCATCCGTTCCGCGTTGCTCGAAGGCGCGGGCTGGTGGAATCAGGCTTTCGAGGCCGCTGGTTATCGAAATGCTTTCCGTGTGGAAATGCTTCCCGAGGACGCCGATCCGCTGGACGTGCGCTACAACGTGATTGAGTGGGTGCATCGCGCGACGCGCGGCTGGTCCTATGGAAGTTCTTTGCTTGACCCGCGCACGGGCGAAATCATTCAGGGGCACGTGCTGCTGGGATCGCTGCGTGCGCGCCAGGATTTCATGATCCTGCAGGGCATTCTTTCGCCGTTTCATAAGGGTCAGCCCGACGATCCGCGCATTCTGCAAACCGTGCTTGCTCGCATGCGCCAGCTCGCCGCGCATGAAGTTGGACACACGCTCGGTCTTCAGCATAACTACATTGCCAGCGCTCAGGGCGGCTCAGTCATGGACTATCCGTATCCGCGGATCACGTTGGCCAGCGACGGTTCTTTCGATCTAAGTCATGCCTACGCGCCGGGTCTGGGAGAATGGGACAAAGTTACTATTCAATATGGCTATTCCGATTTTGCGCCAGGAACCAACGAAAAAGCGGTGCTGAACGCAATTGTAGAGAAGGCTCTGGCCCGCGGCATCAGTTTCTTGACCGACCAGGACGCTCGTCCGGCAGGCAGTTCGCATCCGCAAGTACACCTATGGGACAACGGCAAGAATGCGGTCGATGAATTAGATCGCGTGCTGGAAGTCCGCGCGAAGGCGCTCAACCAATTTGGAGAGAATGCTATTCGCGAAGGCGAGTCGCTGGCATTGCTGGAAGACGTTCTTGTGCCGGTTTACCTTTTTCATCGCTACCAGACCGAAGCTGCGGTAAAAGTTATTGGAGGTCAGAGTTACACCTACGCTTTGCGCGGAGACGGACAGACGCCCACGAGTGCTATTCCGGTCGGGGAACAGAAGCGCGCTCTGAAGGCAGTCCTGCGAACCATCTCCCCGGAGACACTGGCTCTACCCGGTAAACTTGCTGCCATGATTCCGCCGCACCCCGCGGGTTTCGGCCGCACGCGCGAGAGTTTCAACAATCGCACCTGGGCGAACTTCGATCCTATCGGTGCGGCCGAAACAGCCGCGCATCCTACGATTTCACTGCTGCTGAATCCTGAACGGGCAGCGCGGCTTGTTTCCAATCATGGCCAGGATGCCAACCAGCTGGGTCTGGGCGAGGTCATTGATCAATTGCTCGCCGCAACCTGGAAAGTGGAGCCGCCAAACGAAACTCATGCGACCATCCAACGCGCGGTGGGCGACGTTGCATTGAATGAATTGATGTTGCTCGCCGCCAATGAAAAAGCCGAGACGGAGGTACGGGCCATGGCGTTGCTCAAGCTCACCGAACTCCGCGACTGGCTGACGGCAACCGCACCGTCGATCCGCGACGAACAGGAACGCGCCCACCGGCTCTACGCCGCCGCGCAAATTCGCAAGTTCGAACAGTCGCCGAATGAACTCTTGAAGCCAACGGAACCGCTGGAAATGCCGCCCGGCGCCCCCATCGGAGAAGAATAGGCAGTCCTAAAACTACTTGCTTGCCACCTCAGCCT
The DNA here is from genome assembly GCA_043749225.1 of Acidobacteriaceae bacterium. Classification (GTDB taxonomy): domain Bacteria; phylum Acidobacteriota; class Terriglobia; order Terriglobales; family Acidobacteriaceae; genus JANXUC01. The sequence continues at coordinate 9,341 of JAYVEP010000249.1, read as the reverse complement.
TTGCCTTCTTCAACTCAGGCCGTTCCGAGGCGGAGCCTTCGCAATTCTTCACCAGCGCCGCGTAGAACTTATCTTCCTCTTCTTCCTTGCCAAGCTTCCCCGCAGCTTGCGCGGCGCCGTAGAGTCCATTGAATCTTCCTGGATTCGATTTCAGAGAACGCGTGTATTCATCCAGCGCCTCTTGCGGATGATTCATCTCCAGCAACATGTCTGCCAACATTTCGCGCACAGGAATGCCGGCCTGCTTCGGGCCCTCCCCATCTTCCTCGTTCGCTATGGCGTGAAGAGACTTCACTCCATCGTCTCCTTTGCCATCGGCCCACGCAACCCACACGCTGGCTTCCTTTTCCATCCGGTCAACCTCATCTGCGGCTTCCTGCTTCTTGTCGGCGATCAAGTTGAGTCGCAGCTTGTCGATTTCCTTCATGTCCGCGTGAGCAGCTTCGGCTTTACCGCTACGCGCCGAGCCTATGGCTCGCGCGAAGTGAATCAACGCATTTGCGAAGCGGTAGTCTCCGGTCAGGGGCTGCAGCGCCGCGGCTTCCTCCCAATGGCGCATCTCCAGCGCGTAGAGGCTTGAGAATTTTGCCACCGAGTAGGCGTGTTCGTGATCGTCCACACTCTTCAGTCCTGGCAATTCCGCGATAACTTTCTGCACTTCCGCCTCTCGGCAGCTCTGCATGTAAGCGTAGACCAGAAAATCCATGGCATGGAATTGATGCCCCACGTCGCCCATGTGCATCGCGGCGGAATCGCGCGTCGCGGCAATCGACGCCAGGTTGGAGTTGATATCGTCCTGCCACAATCCGAGCCGCGCGAAAATATGCGACGGCATATGCAGCGCATGCGGAGAAGCGGGCGCAATCTTGGCATACTTGCGCGCGGCGTTCAGCCCCAACTCGGCGAGTTGCGGCTTGTCGTAGGCGTGAATCAGGTAGTGCGCCACCCCCGGATGATTCGGTTCCTTCTCCAGCAAATCCTCCAATAGCGACGCAGCTTTCTTGCGATTGGCAAAAGTCTTGTCAGGTCGAGGAGCCGACGCCAGCAGCGACAACGCATAAAACACAATCGCCTCGCGGTCGTCGGCATGATTTGTCGCAACTTGCTTCATGGCGTCCGAGTAGGCGACGGCGCGAGCTTGAGATTCTTGTTCGGTGGAGTTGGTCTTTGCATTGTTCCGAAAATACGCATGCAGCGCATGAATGTATTCCTTCTCGCGCGGAGTGGCCTTCATGCCTTCGGCCTTGCGTAAAAGCTTATTGCCCGCAGCCATCGCATCTTTCGCCGGGTAATCCCAAAGCTGGTGATAGCTGCTCATGGCGATGCCCCAATTCGCCATCGCGCATTTGGGATCGTCCTGCGCAACTTTGTGGAACGCCTTGGCCGCCTCCTCATACCAGAAAGAGTGCAGCAGAGCGACGCCGCGATTGAACTCCGCCTCCACTTTCGGCGAACACGAAGTCGCAAAGTGTACCGTGCCGAGTTCTTCGGGAGTCAGGGAATAGTGATGGCCTTCATCGGCTAGCAGGGATGAGGTGAAAAGAGCGATACCAGCGAATGAATAGAGAAAAATAGATCGAGACATGGAAGGTTCCTCGCGAAAATCGAGGATAGCGTTTTGCGGGGTGAGGGTCAAACGTCGCTGGGGTGAGCTATACGGAGGGGGAAAGTGAAACGCATCCGGGCGGGCGATCTCTGGAGTGGCGCTCAGCTCCTCTGTTCGCGAACCTACCGAATTCTGACGAGAGGGCTCTTTTTCCCTGGCGGCAGGCGACATAGGATTGAAACACAGGGGTTCAGATACAGGCTCACGCCGAAACCACTAAGGCTATCTCACCTAGGTTAAAGGAAAGTAACAGAGACCAGACACGCCGGCGGCTACTGCAGTCGATACCGGTCGCGCATCGCCCGCTGCAAGCGAGGTTTGCAGAGCAGATCGAACGCCAGCTCTTTGCCGGGAAACATCGCCAGCGCCGCATGCCGCGCGTTCGCTACAAGTTCCGACGCTTGCTCCACCGTGAGATTGGGATCCTGACCAATGGCCGACATCACCATCCCAATCATCCATTGCAGGCGTCGAATTTTGCGCGCCTCTTCCAATGCCTCGTTTGCAATCTGGCCATTCTCAGCCTGCGAGGGATCGGGTTTGGCTTGCTCGGAATTCGTCATGCCAGCTCCTGCGGCCGCTCTTGCCCAACGGCCCGGTCCACCACGTTGGATGCTCCACTTCAAAAATCGTTGCGACCGTGCTCTCCTCGTATTCTGCAAGGAACCCTGTCCGAAGGCAACTAGTCTTCTGGCAATCGCCTTCCGTCACCCTACCAAACCTGCCCTTGCAAGCGGCGTACAATGAACTTAGTCGGACGTTGCATTTGGAGGCGCTATGGAAAACTCTCAAGAAAATCCGAAAGAAAATCTTAAAGATGAGCACGCGGAATTAGTAAAAGTTTTTGACGCCGAGCAGGAATCCGAAGCGCTGGTCGTGCATGGTTTGCTGGAATCGGCTGGCATCCAATCGCAAATGACGTCGCTCAATCTGCAACAAGACGTCTACCCCGGCTTGGACGGGGTCATCCTCCGCGTGCCCGCCAGTCAGGCCGAGGAGGCTCGTAACGTGATCGAACAATATTCCTCCCACCCACTGGCCGATGGCGAGATCATGGAAGCTGAAATTAAGGACCCGGCAATCTAAGGATCCGCCAGCGCAGGCGTAACTGCTCGCTTCGTAAGAAGTTAAGGCCCTGTACTTGCATCTCCCTCAGCTCGATTCGTTTCTTCCGTTTCTTCCCACTCGCACTTGCACTCCAGGCATCGCCACGCTTTTCGCTGCAGCGGTATAGGCAACCGCAGCCAAGCACTGGTGTAGGCCACGGGCTTGTTGAGTTCTTCAAACGTTATGTCGAGCGACTGGCACTGCGGACATCGCGGTTGGTGATAAGCGCCAACTCCTTCCACATCAAAATCTTCCGGAATCGGCTGGTTTAACACCGCGTTTGCAGCCTCCGCATTCTCCGGACTCACGCGAAGTTTAACCCCTCCAATCAGGTTGGAAATGAACCAATCCATGCGCACCATATTGTCATCACCCAGATAGCATTCAATTCCCGAGGAATCCAGACTCCCTTTGGCGAGCAATGCTTCCGGCAGGTCGCGGAACTGACGAATCGTGACTAGCTTGTAAAATTCCAGAACGTCTTTGGAAGTCGAATCGTTCAGTCCGACAGTCAGCCCGCGACGCTCGAATTCATTTTGCAGCGCGATGTGTGCCAAATCGGTTAGCGAAGACGCGGATACCGCAAGCGTCCGTAACTGTTCTTCGGACATCTCAGCGTAGTTCCGTTCAAGTCTCTGCTCTTCTGAATGTGGAGCCATGCTGCCTCGGGCGGCAACGATTGCCGATCGCCAACTATAGCATTCAGCTCACCTAGAATCCGCCAGCGCAGGCGTAACCGCTCGCCCATCCAGAATAAACGTCACCGCTCCGTCCATGTCGGTTCGATAGGTCAAGATTCTCCGACTTCCCAGCCGCTCCAGCACTTCCAGCTTCGGCAAACCAAACGGATTGTTCGCACCCACAGAAATCAACGCATAGTGGGGATTCACCGCCGTTAGAAAATCCGGATTTGCAGAAGTCTTGCTGCCGTGATGCCCCACCTTCAGCAGCGAAGCCGCCGGATGCAGCGTCGTCATGCGCGCTTCACTCACAGCTTCAGCATCGCCTTCCATCAGCGCGGTCGTCTCGCCGTAGCGAATCTGCAAGACCAGCGAATCGTTGTTCCCGGGTTTCGAGCTGTGCCAATCGCGATCCGGAGCCAGAACGCGAATCTGCGTCCCGCCAAACGGAAACTCATCCCCCGCAAAATGCTGTTCCACGCGAATTCCCAGTGAGCGAGCCTCCGCCAGCAACTTCGCCAGATCGTCACTCGGAGGAATCACGCTCAACCAAAGCTCCTTCGGACGAAAACTCTTCAGCACGGAATTCATGCCGCCCATGTGATCCGAATGCGCGTGCGTGAGCGCTACAACGTCGAGCCGCTTCAATCCCCGCGACCACAAATACGGAGACACAACATTCTCGCCAACATCGAATTCCGAAAGATGCGGTCCACCCGTCGGCCCGCCCGCATCAATCAGCAAAGTGTGCCCATCCGGCGTCACGATCAGGCTGGAATCACCTTCGCCCACATCCACCGATGTGATTTCCAAAACGCCGCTACGAACATGTGGATGCGACGGTCCCCAACCAATCCACGCGCCACTCACGGCCAACGCAGCAATTCCGCAAGCCGTCCACCACCAGCGTTTACGCGCCAGCAGCATGGCAGCTATGAGCGACAAGCTTGCCGCCACAACAACCCACGCTTCCGGCGTGGCCACTCGAAGATCAGCCGCCCGGAGCCCACCCAACCCATGCACCGTTCCCGTAATCGCGGTCAGCGCAAGCCGAGTCAGCAGCGCAGGTATCCGCGCCAGAAAGCTGGAAACGTAACCCAGACTCACGGCAGCTACAGCCGCTGGCATCATGAGTTCTGTAAGAGGAACGACTAGTAAATTCGCCGGCAACCCAAAGCTGGTAGCGCGATGAAAGTAGTACGCCATCGGCAGCGCCAGCGAAACCTGCATCAGTGCCGAAATTACGATCAGGTCATAAGCGCCAAACAAAATACCCAACGCCTTAAGCACGACCCAACCAGAAATCTTTCCGCCCAAACGTTCGACACGACTCAACACCATCCGAAGTTCCAGCCGAAACTGCGCCACCTTCGCCGGAAGAGAAGGATCGTACTCCACGGAATCCAGATGCCGCAGCCCAGTGCGGTACGGTCCCGATGTCCGCTCCAAAAGTGGAACTCCAGCCGCTGCAATCACCAGTACACATAAGAATGTCAGTTGAAAGCTCGCGCCCAGCAGCGCTTGTGAATCCAGCAGGATGAGCGCCAGCGCTGCCGCCCCAATCGCATTCAGCATCGAGCGGTCGCGATAGAGCAATCGCGCACCCAAATACACCGCCATCATCAAAACCGATCGCCAAACCGGCGCGCCCACGTCCGTGAGAATCGCGTACAGAACCGCCAGCAGCATGGTGATGCAACTCGCCGCCGCATCGCCCGCCCGCAGATGCCGCAACAGCCAGAAGATGACGAACGCGAGAATGCTGACGTTCATTCCCGACACCACCAGAATGTGGTAAGTCCCGGAGCGCTGAAAATCAGCCCGCGTATCCCGGTCGATAAACGCGTCATCGCCAATCACCATCGCATCCACCAGCGCAGCCTGCTCCGGCGGCCAGAGTTTGTGAATCATGGCGATGATGCTGCGATGCGCGCGATTGCGCCACAACTCGAACTTCGTTCCCACAAATCCGGGCAGCCGCTCAATCCTGTCCGCGCGCACCGAAGCGGAAGCGGCCAGACCCTTGCCCTCCATGTAGCTTCGAAAATCGAATGCTCCCGGATTGTGATAATTGTGCGGAAGCCGCAACTTCGCGTCAAACTTCAATCTGTCGCCGTAATGGAACGCGGGAAAAGTAGATATGCCATCCTCGACGGCATTTTGCGCCGAGTCTTTCGCCACGGTTGCTCCAGAGAATGTTTCCGACGCGCTCTTGGGAAGGGCATCGGCTTCAGCTGTGCCACTCAGTCCAGAAACCGTCCGGGCTTCAGCCCCTGAGGGAGGCCTTTTGAAGCGCGGGATGCCTGCGAACTGTTTGGTTGTGAAAACATAAAGGCGCAGCCCAACTGGCCCTGCGTCTTCGGTTTCCACGCTAATCGTCTGGCGCAGCCCTCCGCGCGATGTAGGCAGAACTTCACCCTCGGCGGTCGCGTGCGCGGTAATTTCAGTTTCGGAGCCGTCGCTTCCAGGTAGCTTACTGTCAGTCACAACCGGCAGCCGCAGTTGCGTCGTCAAAATCGCAATGCAAGCCAGCGACGTCATGGCCAACATCTGTGCCACCCGCGGACGCCCACGCGACAAAATCGCCGCCGCTGCGAGAAATACAGCAATCGTACCCATCCACCAGGTTGCAGGCCGCCAAATGTGCGGAGCGGCAACAATCCCCGCGCCGTAGGCCAGCGCCGCCCATAGCAATGGCTGTCGCGGAGTCGCCGACAAAGGGCCCGCCGCATTCGGCTGAGATGCCAAGAGAAGGGTAGAACAGAATCACGCAGAACAGAATCACGTAGGCCCAAGCGCCCTCGCCTGGGCATCGGGCGAAGCCCGAAACCCTTCAAGGGTGCCGCGTTCATTCTATTCCCGAATTCACCCTATGGAACATCCGCGACAATACAAATATCGTGAAGGTTTGCCATTTCGGGAATCGCAGGTCCGTCCAGCAACAGACACTTACCCGCATCCACCGCCAGACACGACGCTCCCGCCAACCGCATCGCTTCAATCGTCTTCTGCCCAATAACCGGCACGTCAAAGCGCATATCCTGATTCGGCTTCGCCACCTTCACCACCGTCAGCGCCCGACTCAACGTAGATGTCCCGCCAGTGGCCTCCAGGGACCGCATAAGCTCTCCGGCGCGCGAGATGGTGGCGTCGGTCCCCTCCATCGCCTCCACCGTCACACAGGCGGTTTCGGCGATTACAACGGTTTGCCCGATGTCGTACTGTGCCAAATGGCGGGCAGCCGCGCGACCGTAAGCAATGTTCTTCAACTCCTGTTCAGTCGGAGCACGCCGCGTCAACACCCCCGGCTTCGCCAGCAAAGGCTCCAGCAACGAAGTCGAACTCTCCAAAACGATGCCTTCGTCGCCCAGCACTTTCGCGACTGCGCCCAGCAGCGCGTCGGTATTGCGGGTCGCCAATGAAAGCAACAACTTAGCCAGCCGCCAGTCCGGGCGAATGCTGGAAAAGATCTGCTTATGCTTCACCTGCCCCGCCATCACGGCGCGGGTTACACCCTCTTTATGAAAAGTTTCAATCAGTTTGGAAAGCTCTCCGAGGGAGAGCCAGTGCACGGCAGCCGCGCCATGCGATTCAACGTCGGAAGAGGCCTCTTCTTTGATCGCCGCCACAACAACGTCAAATCCCTGTGCGCGAGCCGCGTCCAGAACAAGTAGAGGGAAGGAGCCGTTCCCGGCGATGAGGCCGAGACGCTTCGACGTGGAAGACATGCGGCTAAGTGTAAACCAGACAGGAGCAAGGCGGGCATTTCTGCCCGCCGCTTTCGGGGGGAAAAAACTTGGTGTAAGTATTTCAACCGCGCTACTTCAGTGGACGGCAAGAGCGCGTCTCACTGGCGCGATCATCGGGAACTTAGTTGCCCCAAACGGCGACGCCAGCTTTGGTGTTCGTCTTGATCTTCATAGTGTGGCTCCTTTGGCTCGGATTTTGTTCCCGCTTACGCAAAAGATAAAAGCATGGCAGTGACCAAACTCAAGCCCGACACTCTTTTCGCGTATCTGATTGAAAAGACAACCTAAGAACGAATATTGAGAAACGCCTGATGCGCGGCTGGAATCGGAAAGCCTAACTTCCATGCGGGGTTGCCTAACAAAAATGTTAGGTAGCAACTCACTCATCCTCTGTCGTGCGATTGAGACGATCCCGTGATCACGATAGAAAGAACTGATGCCATCACCACAAGAAGAGCAAACGCAAGCACGCCAAACCGAACTCGAACTGGCAAACCGTCAGGGACATCCGTAAAACATAGATTCGAATCCATCCCTGTCGGAGTCCAAGGCTCGTATGCAAAACAGAGTGCCCACGATGGACATCGCCAGCAGAGCTCTTTCTGCATACGGGATCAATAGGGCTATGAAACACCCGACCAATAGGGCGCAAGCGCTGCCGAGATAGATCGGCACGGCTTCTCGATGAAGTTGTCCAGCATTGATTTGCCAAACTATGTCGACGACTGACCAATAGCTTCGACCCAGCACTGGCGGATTTGTTTTGACGAGGGGCAGAACGAGCACAACCAGACCTGCGCCGACAATGAGCCTGGCCAACAACTTCTTCGGCCCCTCTAGACTGATTTGCGGGTCTGGTTTGTACCGAGCTATGAACCCGCCTATTCCCACGATGTCTCCCTTGGGTGCCTCCCTTGGGTGCCTCGCGTTAACTACTTAATCACGCCGCGCTCGGAGGACTCAATGAAACGTATGAGCATGGCCACATCTTCGCCGCTATCTGGTTCAGCCTTAAGCCTTTCCAGCGCTTGCGAGGTGTTGAGCTTCGAAGCCAGCAAGACCTTATAGGCGTGATGTATCTTCTGCACGCGTTCTTTGCTGAAGCCGCGGCGCTCGAGGCCTATTGCGTTGATTCCATAGGCATGAGTGTCGCGAGCGGCCGCCGATTTTGAGAATGGCAGCACGTCTCGCGTGATCGTAGTCCCACCACCAATGTAAGAATGCGCGCCGATTCGGACGAACTGATGCACGGGACACAGCGCTCCCACCACCGCCCACTCTTCTACGGTGACGTGGCCGCCCAGCGTCGCGGCGTTGGCCAGGATGACGTGGTCGCCAATGTCGCAATCGTGTGCGATGTGCGTGTAGGCCATGATCAAAACGTGGCTGCCGACGCGCGTTATGCCGCGTCCCTTGACCGTGCCGCGATTGATGCTGACGAACTCTCGAATCTCATTGTTATCACCAACTTCGAGGCGAGTTGGCTCTCCGGCGTAGCTAATGTCTTGCGGAGCCATCCCCAGTGCCGTGAAGGGGAAAACCTTTACGTTCTTGCCAATCCGCGTGGGGCCTTCAATATGCACATTCGAAACGAGATGGCAGCCCTCGTCCAGCTCGACATCGGGGCCAACGATGCAATAGGGACCAATCTTGCACGACTCGGCGACGCGGGCCTGAGGATCAATGATGGCGGTAGGATGAATGGGCATCGAAGGTTCGAAACTTACTCCGCAGCTCCGGGCGACATCGCCTTCCTCGGCACCACCCGGCAGGTAATCGTCGCCTCGGCCACGCGCTTGCCTGCGACAAACGCTCTGCCTTCCATACGCACGGCCGTCTCGCGCCACGCTTTGACCTCGACCTCGATGCGCAACTGATCTCCCGGCACCACAGGCCGACGAAAGCGCGCCCGCTCAATTCCTGTGAAGACCATCAACTTGCTGTCGCGATCGGCAATTTCAGTGAGCAGCAAAGCGCCTCCGGCCTGCGCCATGGCTTCCACCATAAGCACTCCGGGCATGATCGGAAATTCCGGAAAATGACCCTGAAAGTAGGGTTCGTTGATGGTCACGTTCTTCAGCGCGACGATCCGTTCCTTCCGCTTCAGCTCGACCACCCGGTCGATGAGCAGGAAGGGATAGCGGTGCGGCAGAATCTTCATTAAGTCGTTGATGTCCATCACGGTGACGTCGGCTGCGG
>JAYVEP010000248.1:0-3155 GCA_043749225.1 Acidobacteriaceae bacterium | reverse complement strand
TCAAACAGCCGGGCAGGTCGTCATGCCCGAGGCGTGATGCCACGCCAAATCCACCACAACGAACCACAAAAATGAAAAGGAGAATAGATCATGCAAACCACTGTCAGCAGTAACGAATATCGAAGCGTTCCCATCGGCGTCTTGGTGGAGTCCCCTACCAACCCGCGCAAGCGATTCGACGAAAAGAACCTCGAAGACCTTGCCGCTAGCATGAGAGCACAAGGGATTCTCGCCCCTCTTCTAGTACGGGAACTGGAGGAAAGCAAGTATGAAGTTGTCGCTGGGGCACGTCGCCTCAGAGCAGCGAAGCTGGCGGAACTCGAATCCGTTCCCGTCCGAGTAGTCAAACTGACGGATGCGGAGTCCATAGAGGCCCAGGTAGTCGAAAACCTGCAACGCGAGGACATCCACCCGCTCGAAGAGTCTCTTGGTTTCAAGTCGCTCTTGCAACTCGGAGAACCTACCTACACTATCGCCAGCATCGCGGCCCGAGCGGGGAAGAGCGAGGCTTATGTGCAGGGACGCATCAAGTTGGCGGATTTGATTCCATCCGTGGCCGAGGCGTTCCTAAAAGACACAATTGCCATTGGCCACGCACTCTTGATCGCGAAACTGCCGGATTCTCAACAACAGGAAGCCTTCAACGCGGCGTTTCGCGGCATGTGGACGACCGACGGCAACAGCCAAGTGCTCATCCCCGTGCGCGAACTTGCGGCATGGATTGAGTCCAACATCCTGCTGCAACTGGCGTCTGCCTCGTTCGACAAGCAAGACGAAACCCTCGTTCCGGCGGCAGGTTCGTGCAGCAATTGTCCCAAACGAACCGGATATAACAAGCTGCTCTTTGCCGATGTGCGTAAGGACTCTTGTACCGATCCGCAATGTTTCCGTGCCAAGATCGACGCGCATGTGTCGAAGGCACTCGAAACCAAACCTCAACTGGTCCAAATCTCTTCCGCTTGGAACACCCGCGAAGGTAATCCATTGGGAAAGAGCCGCTACGTGGAGCTTGAAATCAAGAAGACCAAAGCCAACGGAACAGGTTCCAAGGTTGCCCCTCAACAGAAGCCGTGCGACAAGATGACCGAAGCCGTGGTCATGGACGGCGGAAGGCGCGGAGAACTGGTCAAGGTCTGCGCCGATCCCTCATGCCGAGTGCATCATCCCGACACACCGTCACCAGAGCAGGTGGCGAAAGAACGGGCTGAGGAACGCAAGCGTATTGAAAAAAGCAAACAGGCCATCACCATTCGCCATTGCGTGTTGGCCAAGGTGCTAGAGCGTGTGGCTGCGCCCTTAAAGAAAGCCGACTTGCTCACGGTCGCGCAATACACCATCGGCCATCTGTCCTACAACCAAGTTCCGGTCTTGGCGAAACGGCACAAGGTCGAGACCTCCAAAACCACGAAACCGCCGCAGGAAGTGTTGATGAAGAAAATCAGCACCTATGACGAGGCTGCGCTCTCACGGTTGCTGCTCGAAATCAGCTTGCTCGACTCAGCCTATCAACGGGGAGACGTATCGCAAGACCTGCTCATGGATGCCGCGAAGCGTTTCCGGGTGGATGTCGAGAAAGTAGAAAAAGCAGTTGCGGCGGAGTTCGCGGCCAAGCGCAGCAAACAACCAAAGGCCAAGACAAAACCGAGACCCAAGTCTGTGGCCTAAGCGAGTGTTGCAGGACTCTGGCGGGGCGTTCCAAGCGCCCCGCATTTTCTTGTCGAGGACACGGCGTTTAGCGGTGTCAAAGCGCGACTCTTCGAATCGCCCCTTGAGGTTTCGATGTTTCTCCCTTCACGCTGAAACTTCGCCGCGTGGGGAGGAAAACGTAAGTCGGCGTCCGTTCCCCTATACTCTCTGCATGTGCGGACGCTATCGCCTCGCCCGGAAAAAGGAGATTCTGGCCGAGGTCTTCGATGCGGGGGACGACGATGACTGGAGTCCTCGTTACAACATTGCGCCCAGCCAGAGTGTGCCCGTCGTTCGCCAGGACGCCACGCCTCCCGTTCGATCCTTGTCGCTGATACGTTGGGGGCTAATCCCGTTCTGGTCGAAGGACGCCAAAGCCGGCTACAAAATGATTAACGCCAGAGCCGAGACGATTGCCGAGAAGCCTGCTTTCCGCGAAGCCTTGCTGTCTCGCCGCTGTTTGATTCCCGCCGATGGTTTTTACGAGTGGTCGAAATTCAGCAAGGGGAAGTCTCCCTTCTGCTTTGCCCTCGCGGACGACTCAGTCTTTGCGTTCGCCGGAATATGGGACCGATGGAAGAACCCGGAGCGAGAGATCGTCGAAACGTGTTCGATCATTACAACGTCGGCAAATGCACTTCTGTCCGACATTCATGACAGAATGCCGGTCATCCTCAAAGCTGAAGACCATGATCGGTGGCTTGATCCGGGATTCAAGCAAGTCGACGACATACTCGATTTGCTCAAACCATATCAGCCAAATTCCATGCGGCGCTATCGTGTGGGTACCCGAGTCAATTCAGCACAGAATGATGACCCAGCTTGTGCCGAGGAATACTTTCCGGAGATGTTGTTTTAGAGAGTGCCCCCGGAAATAACTTCAGAGTTGCCGACGATTCGCCTTTGTCGATAAGCGAACTTCCCGACAATTATCCCAACGTCCTGCCCTCCAAATTGGATCTCAGGATTATTCCCGAGTGGCTGAACTATCCGATAGTTGATCGGTTCCGTGTCAAGCCGACACGATCTGGCCGTCAAGCATTCAAGCCGAGCACTAGTTCTTGGAGCTTGCTCCTGATGTTCTGGAAGGTCTGACTGCCACTGTGGATTCCCAATGTGGATTTCCAACAATGTAGCCTTTCTGGACATGCGTCACTTGCTTTGGTGTTCGTCCAACGAGAGGGAGTACAAAGAGCTGTACTCGGCCTTCGCTAGTGTTCTCGCTAAAGGAGACGAATGCGACGCTTTTCCCGTCCGGGGCCACAGAGGGATATCGGGCTGACCGTCCAAACTTCACCGTAAGTGGAGTGAACTTCTTCACTGACTCCGGAGTTGTTACGTCTACCCATCCCAGCACTCGCTTTTTCTTGTCCGCAGCGTCCGGCAACGAGAAGTAGGCTCTCTTTCCGTCCGGCGACCAGACTGGCTGTTCGGAGCCCCAGACAAACCCAACACAGTTGCCATTCAAC
>JAYVEP010000247.1:0-3155 GCA_043749225.1 Acidobacteriaceae bacterium | reverse complement strand
CCAAATTGGATCAGGATTCGAGAGCCAGTAAGGCCTCGGACTGCGGCTTATCCCGTTCCGGATCGCGCCCCTCACGCCCGCTGAAAGTGCAGCAAGTGGGCCCGTGCGCGTGCTGCTTATTTCAAGCTCCCGGAACCAGGTATGCCTATTTTGCGCGACTATTCTCACCGAGTCGGCGTTTCAGCGAATAAAAATCAGGTAATTGACTCATCAAACCGTAACAAAGTAGGTTCCCGGGTGTCAACCTTCCAAAACCCATAGGGGTGTTACGAAGGTTCGATGGGGCTCAAGTGATTTGGACGATCCGCCGAAGGGCCGGGTAACAGACCAAAACGGGAATTTGGGCAGGAGCGCTTCGTCCGGTGGTCGAGCTTCGGTTTTGAGTGGGAGCAAGCTCCGCTGCTCCACAGACCTCTGCGCTGGGGCTGGAGATGCCCTAGGGCGCATCCCCGTCTCACGGATGTGACGGAGGCTGTATATTCGTCTTGCCTTGCCTCAATCGGAAAAATCGCTGATCGCGCGCATCCGCCGAATATCCGGCACTTCGCGGGGAATCGCCTTGGGCATCGGCGACGATGCTGCCATCCTACGCATCCCAGCTGGCCACGCGATGCTGGTCACGACGGACTTCTCTTTAGAAGGCGTTCACTTTCGCCGCGACTGGCACTCACCAGAGTCGGTGGGGCATCGTTGCTTGGCACGTGGATTGAGTGACATAGCCGCCATGGGTGGGGAACCTGTGGCTGTCTTTCTGTCTTTGGCGTTGCCGGAGAAGTTTCGGCAGAAGTGGGTCGATGGATTCTTGCGCGGGTTGACTGCGCTGGCGCGGCTGCACCGCGTGGCGCTGGCGGGTGGCGACACTTCTGCATCGCCGGATGGAATTCTCGCCGACATCATCGTTGTAGGCTCCGTGCCGGTGGGTAAAGCGGTGCGGCGATCAGGGGCGAAGTCCGGCGATTTGATTTATGTAACGGGACAGCTTGGCGCATCCGCTTTGGCGTTGGGGAAGATGTACGCCAGCCCTAAGAAAAAATTGAATGCGAAGAAATATCCGCGGCACTTCTTCCCCGAGCCGCGTGTTGCGGTCGGTCGCTATCTGCGTGAGCAGAAGATCGCCACCGCGATGATCGACCTCAGCGATGGGCTTTCGGCGGATCTGCATCACATCTGCGAGGAGAGCAAGGTGGGAGCGAGTATTGCCGCCGAGTTGATCCCGTGTGCGGATGGCGCCAGTTTGAAGCAGGCACTCGACGGCGGTGAGGATTACGAGTTGCTGTTTACCGCTCCGGCGGACCGCAAAGTGCCGCGGCAAATCGCGGGAGTTGCCGTGACGCGCATTGGGAAGATTCTGCGGAAGAAGAAGGCCTTCTTGCTCGTTGAGTTGAAAGAAGTCGAGCTGCGTCCCGGCGGGTGGGAGCACTTTGTCAGTCAGTAGTCCGATTGGGCGTAATCGGACATAGTTTTGGATGTTCCTAACGGGAGCCCGTGCCGGGGATGCTATCTGGGATGGCCCTCTCGCGATGCTAAACTGAGCCGTTCTTCGCATGAAATTCTAGTAATGAAATTCTGGGTGAAATTATTAGTCTGAATCTGAAGCCGAATCATGCTCCGGTGAAGGCCTACTACGAGGCCTTGGGGCAGTTTGACGCGCTCAACGTTGAGCATGAGATGGCGGTGCGCTCGGCGTTCCAGCATCTGCTGCAGAAGTGCGGCAGCCAGTTTCATTGGACGCTGGTGCCGGAGTTTTCCATACCGCGGAAGAATCAGGCGGCGATCCGGGTCGATGGGCGCTGCTGGACGACTTCAAGCTGAAGCGCGGATTTGGGAAGCGAAGGACGGCAAGGATGACCTGGAGAAAGAGGTAAAGAAGAAGATCGCGGCAGGATATCCGCGATGACTACCATGACCAAGGAGCAACTCGAAGCCGCCATCTTGCTCAACGTTGTTAGGAGCTTCTCAGATCTCAAACAGAGCACGACGCGGCGAGCACTTGTGATCAAGTTCAAGAATCAGCCTGCTGCGTACACGATTAATGAACTCGTGCATCAGAACGTTATTCGCCGCAAGAACACAACCGTAGCAACAACGGATGAAGAGTATTTGCCAGCGGCTGCGGCATTTGAACTTTGCGGAGACAATCGACTCCGAGAAGAGGCGAAGCATGCCAGCACTGTTGTGCTTCACACGTTGCAGAACATGTTCGTTGGAGAACAGAAGAAGGAAGGATTCGGTTTTCAGGACCTCAAGAGGCACGTCGAATACCTATACACGAATCAGATTTTTGACGACGCGACACTCAAACTCGGGCTGTACCTCGCCAGAGACTTGGGTGCGCTGATGGGAAATCGCTTAAGCCAACGGGACGAAACAGAGGTAGAGTGGTTCCAAATTGCCGAATCCGCGGCAAACATGCCCAACCCTGAGAGCGAGTGGGACAGAGTCATGGCCGGATTCAAGAGGCCTTTTGTCGTTGCCGAGGAGCCAGGAGCTCCGGGAGACGTTCAATGGGAGCAAATCAGATGCCTCGGTGGAGGGGGACAGAGCGATGTGTTTCTCGTGCGTTCTCCCGAGAGAGTAACGCAACGCGCAGCATGCCTCCGAACGATAAGAACAGCGTTGGATCAAGACAAAAGAGCCGACTTGGCTGATGCGATGTGGTCGTATTCCCGCCCATTGTTTTCCTTTCTACACCTACGACGAGGATGGATCGAACCGGCGGGAGAACATTACGGACTGGGCGTTGGAGGAGTTTCGGAAGCGGTACAGGGACGGGTCGATTACGAAGTGGGACATCTTTCATTATGTGTATGGAGTGCTGCATCATCCGGAGTATCGGGAGAGGTACGCAGCGAATTTGAGGCGGGAGTTGCCGCGGGTGCCTTTCTTGGGCTGTCGGCTATCGGCTGATGGCTCTCGGCAAAGCGAAGAGCAGATTCCTCACGATAGTGCTGTTCGGAATGACAAACTTAAAAAAGGAACGGGAAATTGGAAGAGGGCCGAAACAAAATTAGAGAAGGCAGTAGCGAAGTTAATGGAGATGGCGCGGGTTCGGTTGATGTTCGGACGGGGAGATAGGTAACAGATTAGACCGGGGACATGGGTAACACTTGAACTCGATTTCGTTGTTTTGGTGTGGACGAAAAATAGAGCAGCCG
>JAYVEP010000246.1:0-3163 GCA_043749225.1 Acidobacteriaceae bacterium | reverse complement strand
GGCCCTGCAACGGTGGCGTCACCCAGCCGTTGGCGTCGAGGTCAGCATTGGTAATCACGACGTCGTGAATGCTGTGCACAGCGAAGGCGTCGGTGTAGTCAATATGACCAACCACGGTGGGAGCAATGCGGGTCACCGGCGTTAAGGCGGCGGGTGCAACACTGGGGATGACCGTGGGGTCATTCTGCGCAGCTGCTCCGCCCGGCCACGTGTAAGCACCGTAGAGGAAGCGATACTGCAGTGCGTTGCCGGTGATGATGCTAGTCAGCGGGCAATTGCCGGTTAGCGGCACTCCACCGCTGAACACGTATGAAGCTCCCGCACCCCCAGCATAGCCTTCGGCGGAGAAAGCCGAACCGACTAGCCCGGCATCGGGATGGACGTTGAAAGCACTCCAGACGGTCTCCCAGTGCGGCACCTTCTCGGGCGGAATCTGGGCGCTCTTCGAGCACAGATCCACGCAGAAGCAGGGGCCAATGTTCTCGCGTCCTGAGCTCCGGCCCATCGAAGTCGGTTCATCGAGAATCACGTCCGGCCCCAGCGTAGCCTTGAAGTAAACGTCCGGCCCGCCGACCCACTCAAAGTTCAGCCATGGCGTGAACGGCGTGACCTTGAAAGCTGCGCTATTGTAGTCAATGCGGAAGTTGCCGTTGACATCGGTTACGCCGGAGCCGAGCGGATCGTCCTGCAACCAATCCACGTCAGTGGCACTTACGGTGGCACCCCAGATGGGTGAGCCGTCCACGCAGGCGGTCAGACGTCCACAAATTACCCACGCATCAAATAGCGACCGGATGTAGCACCAGTAGCGATAGGAGATGCAGTAGTTCCACACCGCGACGAATTCGTTCTCTCCGGTCTGCTTCCAAGACGGCTGATAAGTCGTAATCGAGAATTGACGCGGCGTGGGGTCCTTGTGTCCCGGAATCCGGCGCGGCACCGTGCCACAGTAAACATCGACCTCAAAAGCCTCGCCGCCGTACTTCTGCTGCTCGCCGAGGTTGAAGCTGAAGCTGCCGTTGGCGTCGGTTTTCGTCTCTGCGATCAGCAGCTTGGACTTGTCTTTGATCTGGTCTTCATTGAGCAGGACGAATGTATCGTTGGGGTTGGCTACCGCCAGCGCCGTGACGTTGGTGTCGGGGCGATGCCGGTACAGGCGCACAATGACGTCTGACAATTGTTCGTTGCAGTCGCCGCAGAGCGCGCCGCAGAGGGTTCCGCGAAAAATGTAACTCATAGTGGGTCTCCTTAGAGTGAAGCGAAGGGGTTGACGAACGCGGACGGATTTTTCGTCCAGTTTTTGGTTATTTCCGCCGCGACCGTCATCGCGGCATTGAAATCTTTGGTCGCTTTGATGCGGCGCCCAATGATTTCCCAATTCAAAGCAACGGTACCCGGTTCAAAAGTGATATCTTGCCGTTTAGCGGCAAGCGTAACGGCTTGATCGATGGCTTACGACAGACCAATTATTGAAACCATATCGGCGCGCGCTTTTGTGGCCATTTTGTACTCCTAAAATGAGAATCGAAATGGAAGTATGGATTGTTACAGGGTTATTCAGCCAGTCCTCACAGGACTCTCCCAATGCACATCCTAACACGCCCCAAAAGAACTGAGGCCAGGTAAGTCATCGTAAAAAAACAACCTGTCAAAGCCTGCATGCAATGCTGCGCCGGCGTAAGATCACGGTCAATATGTCAAAAGACTTAGGCCAAAAGTAGTAGGTACAGTGCAGCAAACGTTTTGGGGCATGTCTAGTCCGAGTCTAAGAATTTTGATCGCGTATTGTCCAGAAATTCCGACGGCATGAACGAGGCCCGATTTTCAGGACGAGCAAGTGAACGACCGCAAGAACACCTCATCCGCCTAACTAATCTTAATGAAAGAACTTGTAGCCGGGATCCGGCCTGGTGTCTGTGCGCTAGGCCACATATAAGTTGATGCGCACGCTCTGCTTCCTTACCCGTCTTGTCTTCGACTACTTACGGATGACGAAAAACTCGGTAACCGAGTCACGCCGAATTTGAGAACAAATTTACCGTGGACAATAACATGCCAAGCCCCCTATATCCTTTGGCCTAGACCATAAGACATATTGCTACACCCATTGTACGGTGGTAGTGTAGCTACTGTAGTAGATCGTGTCTGACAAATCACCACTCGCACGATACCTTTCTGTTTGACGAAAGGGTGCTTGTTTTTCTTAGCGCGGCTTCTGGCCGCAACTAAATGCCAGGGGAAACTTCTTTGCCGGACCCAGGGAAGTCACGGTTAAAGAATCTATGCCCCCATTTTAAACACAGGAGGTAGACCTATGAAAAGCGAAGATTCCGGTAAAGTTGCGAGCACCTTTGAGGAAGATCCGCTGCATCATTTCGCCAAGCGGCTCTCGGCAACGAAAACGCTGCGCGATGGACACATCGTTCTGCGAATGATAGGCGAGTCCGGTGGCAATTACTGCCTCCGATGCGAGGGTAGTCGCGTCACACTGTTGCAAGACGTCCCGTCCGGCAATCATCACGTCGAGTTAATCGGTGACGCAAAGCAAGTTCGCTCCGTCCTGGAAGGGAAAAAGGACGCGCGCCGTCATTTTCTGGCGGGTGCCTTCCGGGTCAGGGGTGACATCCGGTACATCTCCGACCTGGCGATGGAGCTTGGCATTCTCAAACAGCCGATCTAAGGCAAAGTCCAAGGAGGTAGCCCATGGCCCAAACTACAGGACTCGTCCAGTCGTTAACCGTCAGTACGTCGCAGGCTTGCACTCAAATTGGTCCCGATCCGAATAATGCCGAGCTGCTGGTCATCAGTATCACCAGTGCCAATGATCCTGCGGTGATCGCCTTCCAGACCAGCATGATAGACGCGCTGGCGGCGGCGCTGGCGAGTCGGCGCGCAGTAGTGGCCACGCATGGCGATCAGGACGCGACCATTACCCAGATCGTGATCAATCCCGCTTGATTCGAAAGGCAGGTACTTTATGGCTAAGACTACAGGCCGCGTGCAGAGGATGTCCCTCAACAATAATTCCGCTTGCGTGGAAGTGGGCCCGTTGCCAGACTCGACAGAACTTCTTACGCTGGGATTCAACGCTGCGGACGATAACGGCACAACCGCGTTCAAGAAGGGTATGGTCCGTCTCCTTGAGTGGGCGCAGATGGGAGGC
>JAYVEP010000245.1:0-8355 GCA_043749225.1 Acidobacteriaceae bacterium | reverse complement strand
CCGCGAGGGCGATACAGGCCGCCTTTTCGAGCGTGCCCGCAGAGGCGTTCACGCTGCAGCCCGGAAAGTTGCAGACGCGACGTCAAACGTTCCCGGTTGCGACCGATAGAATCCCAATGCCCCCGGCAGATTGGCAACCTTAGCCAGCGAACGGACGAAAACGGTCGATCCGTCTGTAAGGATTTCCCCGTTGCGCCAATTCAGGGTGACTTCGCGGGAATGGCCCTCGATTTCGGCGCTTCGCTTGCGCGCGGTAGCCTTGACCAAATCCAGCCACGCTTGAACGGCCTCGGCAGAAGGTCCCGCGCTCCGATGCGTCAAAACAGCCTCAATAACCATGACGTCGTCGGTCACGTCGTTGAGTTGGAGTTGCGCCATATCCGCGACGGGTGCGCCTTCCAGCACAACCGCTTTATTTTCGAGCTCCTGAACGGCCAGTTCAAGTACCTCGGAACGTGTAGTGTTACGCAGTCCGACGATGTCCTCGGCATAGTTCACCTGTTCGAGATCGTTGAGCTGAGCCCAGAGTTTGTTCACTTTTGCCAGCAACGTAGTTAGTTCGCGGCGCTTTTCGGAAGCCTGGCCACGAAGCGCATTGGCCTGTTCGCGGTTTTCTTTGAGGATTGCTTCCGGGCGACGTGCGCGTACTGTGGTGATTCCAAGATCGAGCGCGGCAAGCTTCGCTTTGAGCGCGACGACCGCAGCGACTTCTACTTCTGCGCTGCCATCCGCGAACGCTTCGCCGGCCGTTTTTTCTGCCGCCTGCAATTCGAGCGTGAGTCCGCGCTTCTGGTTCCAGAGTTCAATCTCCCTGGCTGACAGCTTTTCGAGTTCTGTTTTTGTCGTAAAAATCATGATGGTTCGCTCCTGTTTTGAAAATGCCGGTTCAGGCCCGGCTGCCTAATTTCACGCCAGACACGCCCGCAATTACCTCACTCCACGGTCTGGGCCGACCGAACTCCAGTGCCAGCCGGGTTTCCTCCGGAGATAGTTTCGCGCGCAGGAATTCTCCCGCCTGCTCCTGCTTGCCTGCCGCGATGCAAAGAGCCAGGATCTCCCCGGCCGCTTCGAAACCCGCCGCTCGCGCTTGCTGGATGGGATCGTCGGCGCGTCTGTTGACACCCGTGTGTTGTTTCGAGTGGGCTTTCGGGCGCTGCCTGAAACTGATTCCTGATGTTGTAGATGTCTCGTATTGAAATCGCATGGATAACCGCTTCCTTTCGTGTTTGAAGTTTTTGCCGCCCGTGCAGGTGAAGGAGGTCACCCGGGGGAGAACGGCTCCTGGCGTACCCATGCACCTTTCGGCGATGGTCCCGTGTACGTCCAGCCCCAACGCCCGCCCAAAAAATGGAGTAAATGAGCGGGCGAACTCGAATTGATAAATTAGGCCGCTGTCCTGATTACGAACGGGCCCCGCGGTACGCGGGACTGAGCTTCTCTCCACTCGGCCTCAGAAAGTCCTGTGTAGGTTCCCGAAATGCCCGGCTGGCTGTTACGCGACAGAACCACTTTCAACGCTTCGCGCTCCTGACGGCCTTTTGAAATGGAGTCCGCGATCTTCTCAAGAGCAATAGCCTCATCCCGAACGGCGGCAACCTGATCGTGCGAAGTTTGGAAGGTGCGATTCGACGCGCCGCCATCCATTTTTTCAAAAGGGAAAAGACAAACCCCCGACACTGGATCGTGAACTTGAGTCGGCCCTAAGCCATTGAGCGCAATGCCCAGGCCCGCAGACAGACCGAAGCCCGCCCGGATCACTTCCATCAGAGGTTCTGCGGCTTTGAGAAAATTTGCCCGATATTCCGCAATAGCTGCAGTACAAAATTCATCCCGCAGGCGTGCAACCGTGGCGTGGCTCGCTATGATCGCATCCTCCTGCCCATTGAGCTTGCGCTGCAGGCCAAGAATGCGTGCTGAGATCGCATCCACGCTATCACGCGCGGCAGCGAGCGCGGTCTGTGCTGATGAGCTGCCTGCGGTCTCGCCAAGGAGCGCCGAATCGGCTTCAGCGTCCCCGAGGGCTTCCATTTTGTCCTGTAATCTCGCCTCCGCTGCCGGCTGAATTGAAATTGCATTCTCGATTTCACTCTGGATCCGCTGTCGCGTGGCGAGAATGTCTCTGGCCCCGTTCAGTGCTTTCGTTAACTCGCTATTGATTTTCACTTTCGTTCTCCTTCAGATTTGAAATACGGGTGACGGTCACCAGCTACCCTATTGCTCCGAAGCTGCCTGCGCGGATATCGCCGCCAGTTCAGATTGGAGCCCATCAAAAAAGGCTTTTGCCGCCTTTGGCGTGGTACCCGCTGTGAATTGCCTCCAGTCGATCGGTGGCAAACTCTCTGTTTGATTGGCCGGATCATCCAGCCACGCGCCCAGAAGATGATCGACAATCGCAAAGACCGCGATCCGCGGCCCCGCAAACTTCGGTTCCATGGTGGCGATGATTCCCGGCACACCCTTACGTAATCCCTGCCGCGCGTGCATGAACCCGGCGACGAACCCGGCGCTGAAATCGTCAACCGCAACCGGGACTGGAACCGGGGTTGCTCTCTGGCGCGCCTTCCACGATCCAGACTTCTCGGGGCTGATCGTATTCACCCGCCAGGCAGCCACCCGCTCCCAGTCGAGCTTTCCATCTGCCCGGGCAGGCATGCCTTTCCGGATGTATTTCGTCAGGACCGGCGCCGAGACGCTCCACCGCCGGGCCGCTTCTGCCTTCGAAACCACTTTGGATTCATTAACCATAGATTTTTCACTTCCTGAACTACGCTTGTCACTTCACGCCTTTGATAGACGGGGCGCTTCCTTCAATCAACGTCCCGGATACGTGGGCCCGTGGGGTGAAGGTGAAACCACCTTTTGGGGCCTGTATCTAGGAAAACGGTGCAACCGGGACACCCGCAACCTTTCAGCCCCGGGGAAGGACCCGAGAACTGGGGAAGGAGGTACATGATGTGGCCCTCCGCTGGTTCCAGTACTCATGACCTGTTCATGCCGTTCGAATTCTGATTTACTGAGTTCATTCCCGCTTCGGAGGGTGATCGGAGGAAGCGGGAGTGTAATCTTACCGGCGGGCGAGCGGAGCATTTCCGTATCGCTCGCTTTTTCTTGCGATTCTGATAGGCTTTGAGTGCTGGGTCGCTGGTAGTTTAAGCGCTCCTGGCAAGGGGACGGTCGCACCTCCTCCGATGTGGCCGTCACCTGCTCTACCTGTCCGTCAGAGCGCTTGACTAACTCCCGGGCCCACTGAGACAAGCCCGAGTCACAGCCGCCGTACTGCGATGGATCAGCGACGATGATGCGGGCAGATTCCAGATTGCGCCGGTCATAGTCATTCGTCTGGGATTTGACCCTCTTCTGACTCTTGAATCCAAGCCGCTGTTGTGTCATTGGTGGGCCTTCTCGAATCCGGTTTGTTCCCGTGTTCCCAAGTTCCCAACGAATACCGCAAACTTTCTATACATATGCACCTCTCATATGTGCGCTACAGATAGGTATGGAACATAGGAACATATATATAAATAAAGGACTTAGGTTAGGAACAAGGATAGGAACAACGTTAGGAACAGGTTCGGAACAGACGCTCATTCTGCCTTCCTCCGGTATTTCCAGCCCAGACTGTTCCCATCTCTCTTGCGAAAACGTTCCCATCGCAGGGACTTGAGGACTCCGGCCACAGTCATCTCATCTGCTCTCGTCCAATGTTTAAGTTCCTTGCCGATGCAGTGGTGCAGGATGTCCGGTATAGTCACCGACCGTATGTCCGAACTGAGCGGCGCTACGGGGTGTCCCTGAGCATCAGTCCGTTGGCAAGGGTTATCCAGCCACTCGGCAATGCAGGCATCCCACGCGCCCGCCTGATAGCGTTCTCCCTGCTCGGCTTCAGCCTGATCGATTGATTCCTGATCCTGCAACCACCATGCCGCCCCGGCTTCGAACTGTGCCACCGCTTCGGCCCATAACTGATCCCTGTCACGCTTGAGGGATTCGATGTCGATCCGGCCGCATCGGACCGGCCAGAAGCGGCGCGCGCCAGTCTCGTCCCGAAGGTACGCATCGTGATTGACCGAGCCCGCAAAGACACAATCGCGCGGCCACTCGATAACATTCTTCCCGTACGGCAACCTGATCCTGTCGAAGGTCGCGGACATGAAACCTTTGATCCGGCTGGACTCGGATCGGTTGATGCTGTCGAGTTCAGCAAGTTCGACAATCCAGACCCCGTGACATTGCATTGCGGAATCCTTGCTGCCAACTTCGGCGAGTTGATCGGTGAACCATTCGCCCGCCAGGGTACGCAGCGCCGTTGACTTGCCGATGCCCTGATTTCCCTCAAGCACGAGACAGCAATCCGCCTTTGCTCCGGGGCGCATAATCCGAGCCACCGCAGAGATTGCCCAGAGTCGTCCGAACTTGTTCGCGATTTCCCTCTCGGCTCCCAGATACGTCTGGCACCAGCGGTCGAGTCGCCTGGTGCCATCCCAAACCAGTGACGCGAGATATTGCCTGACAGGGTGAAATCGTTCCGCCATGGCAACAGTCAAGACCGCTTCACCGGCTACGTTCGTTGAAACAAAGATGCCTTCATGCTGCAGCCACTCGGCAGTGCGGCGGTCGTCATTGTCGGACCATTGCTGGCCAGCCGGTTTTCCCCACGGTGTGATGCGCTTCGTTTGCACTCGTACAGCGAAGTCATTAAACGCGAGCAGCCCTGCCCATTCTGGTGACTCCGCAAGAGCGGTGATGCCGTTCGCAATAACGGGCTTCACTGCGCCACTTGAAGACCGCAAGAGAGTGCGCTGCCAGGAAGTGGACATCTCAATTACGTTCTCAATTACAGCCTGCCGGGCTGCACCCATAAGACGCTCGGGATTCACGCCGCCACCTGTGTTCTGGCCGGCTGGCTGGCGGCCAGGGAATAGATGATGGCCTTCGTGATCAACTCGGCGTGCTCTCGGTCTTCGCGACCCTGGCGCAAAATTGATGCCGCGGAGCGGGGGTATTCCCGCGTGGCGCGAAGGTAGGAATTAACGATCAACTTCGGATCGGCGGAATCCGGATTCAACGCCGCTGCCGGTATGGCCGCGATCATCAGGCCGAGGGTGTCGCCGAACGAATCCGCGCCGGATCCCCACGCCCACCGCATCGCCTCCGACAAACCGTCCTTATATTCCCGGGCGAAGAGCTTGAGCCCACGCGCCCAATCGGCAGCATCCACAGCAATGTCGCGAGCCCGCCCATTGGCGATCGCCAGGCGTTCCCGCTCCGCGCCTGACAACGTGGGCCATGGCACCCCGGTATCAACCGCAAGGGCCTTCAGTGCCTCGATGTAGCCAGCCCCGGAGGCGAGCATTTCAAGGTCGACGGGGCTCCAGTTGCCACCGCAAGAATCGCACTTCACGCGCCCTCGGTAGAGCCGCGCTGATGGGTTACGGTCCTCGCTGTGAATACAATGGAACCGGTCTGATTTTCCACGCATGACCCGGAAGCCGGCACGAACGGCCAGTTCGGCGATATTCACGCGGTTGCAGACTTCCGTCCGGACTGCGGAGATGTCCATCATCGTGCGAGCCTCCCTTGTGAGACAATTGCGGGCGCTGCACTACTCGCGGCGATCAACCGGCGCAGGAGGATGGCACACTGCGACGATGCTGGTTTTTCTATATTTCCCGATGGCGATACGGTATAAACTTGATGTGTGAGCGATTGCATTCGCTCTCCTTTCGGATAAATGAAAAGGCCGCTCGGGTTCGGTGCCCGGCGGCCTTTTCTGAGTTCGTTCTTTTACTAACTTGCTGTGTTTCGCGTTTACGGGCGCGTTCCGAGGAACACTTGACGCACTGACCCGGCAACGCCGGTGCGGGCGCGGTCTTGTCGGGTACTCCACTTAAGAGAACCGGAGGCCGTGCGGTTTATCGTTATGGAATCAGCCCTAGGCGAAAAGGCTTTTCGGGCGGATTCAGAGTGGTGTGCCTCTCCACTATTCGCGTATGTTGCAGCGCGCGCAGCAGCGGCTAAGTTCTTCGGGTGGGACTCAACGAGACGCAGCCGCTCCCCAATCCATACCGCGCGGCCCTCCGCAACGTAATAATCGGCATCCTTACGGCGGATCCGTGTAAGGCCGTTCCATACCGGGTTGGTTACCGTCACCTTCCCCACCGGATTCGACTGAGGGCCAGCCTCAGCAGAGTTTAGTTGCTTGGCGGAATTAGGCGGCGACACGTCCACCACCTGATGGGCACTGTTCGATAAAATCGTTTACGTCTTCCGGACGAAACCTAACCAGCGCGCCGACCTTAATATGTCGCGGCCCGCGACGCTTTGATACCCATTGATCGACGGTCGGAACAGATACTCCAAGAAATCGGGCTACTCTGCGCTTGTCCCAAAGGCGTTGCTGCTGATCAGAGTCGCTCGGCTGTGTTTGTAAGGATTTCGCTTGCATCGCACCTTCACGATGCCGCAGTGACACCTACTCGGACCAGTCCGAGTAGGTCCGAGTAGGTCCGAGTAACTACGGTCGATTCGCCAAACCCAACTCGGCCGCCGATTTCTTAATCGCCAGTTCTATCATTTCGCGCTTCTCGACACTGATATTTTTGGCGATTTTTCCCCGACGATAGTCTGTTGCGGATGTGCGGCTTATCCCTCTGTTTTCACGGAGCCACGTCTCAAGGTTTACCTTCTGTAGCACTGCGTCAAACAAGGCGACAAGGCGACCATGTTCGGCGTCAACGATGGCACGATTCGAGTAGCGAGACTGCGGCGCAAGTGTAATGGGGTCAGGGTTATTCTGATTCTTCGGGGGGACAATCAACAGTCGAAAATACCAAGGTGCACCCAAGTAATGCCCTTCATCTTCTGGCTGCACATCTAACGGAAACCGGCCAGGCCAAAAGGCCTCACCCGGCATTGCCTCGATCTCCCAGAAGAATTGCTCGAATCCCGCAGCAAAATCGACCCAAATCTCACCCTCGGACGGCCATTTATCGTTGATCAAATCAGGCGCAACGAACGCGCGTCTCAATTCCGTATCCCACTGATCGTGAAGGCCCGCCAGAATTTCTGCTAGATGGCCTCTCAGTGACGCGCGCGCCTTCTCTCCAAACAAGCCTCGAACCAAAAGTATCGCCGAGAAGTTCTCAATTTCGGATTGGAGGTATGCGGCTATGGCTTGCCGTAGCTCACCTGCAACAGCATCATCGCGCGTCACTCCTTGAAAAACCCAGTCGCTGACGTTCGGCCCCTCGACAGCCAAAGAGCGAATTCGTTTAATCTCAGAGGCGAGACCTAGTTCGAAATGAGCCCGGCATTCACTGTAGGCTTGTTCGCTCTCATCAAGGTTAGACAGGCGCATCGCTCCCCTTCGCGATCCCATTTTTAGGAAAATAGCCGCCAGCGAAGTAGGGTAGACTTCGCTTGTCGCCTGGCCGGGCTAGGCGGCTATCCGAAACATAACATGGTTTTCGTGTCTGTGGGGGATTTTGTGGGGACTAGGGGCTTTTATTCGCTTGTAGGTGTTTGGTTCGGCTGGAAACGTCCACATCTACAATGGCATCAAAACATTGGCTTTAGATGGTAAAATAAACGACTTGGACGGGCTCGTCCGAAAGTGCCTTGAAGAGATTATGAGTCCGCTGCTCTAACCAATTGAGCTAAGGGCCCGTTACGGGCGAACCACCAGTTTAACGGAAGCGTCCCGATGTGCGAAATCAAACTATCGCGCGGGCAACCTTGACAGGCAGAATGACCACTGCCCAGACCAGCGCAAGCACAGACCCAACCGCAATCCCCACGATCCGCAGCGGGAGCAGCAAAACCCATAAAATCGGATAAATCACCAGCGCACCAAGAGCCAGCGGCCAGCACAGCACAAACAAGATGCACCAAAGCAGAAATTTGACCATGGGAACGCCCTCTTCACTTCCATACGGCCGCTACCCGCCGTAAGTTCACTTCGAGCGCAGACACCATTTCCTTGTGGCCGCAATTCATGAGAAAAATTCTCTTGTCCAGACACAATTTGAATACTTACGGACACCAAACTCGGCATCGTTACCATTTCGTTCAACCACGCCAGCTTCCTCCAGGAGGCCATCGACACCGTTGTCGCTTCACCACGCACAGCCTTGAACTACATCGCAGTCGACTCCGGCAGTACCGACGGCTCCAGGGAAATCCTCGAACGTAACCGCCCCCGGTTCTCGAAGCTGATCCTCGAACCCGACCAGGGCCCGGCCGACGGCCTCAACAAAGGCTTCGCCGCCTGCGATGCCGACATCGACATCCTCGGCTATCTCAATTCTGACGACCGTTTTACCCCCGGAGCCCTTGATTTCGTGGCCCAATACTTCG
>JAYVEP010000244.1:0-3197 GCA_043749225.1 Acidobacteriaceae bacterium | reverse complement strand
CCGCGGGCCTCGGCGCGTTCCCACTCCGTTCCCTGGACGACTTTCCCGCGACGGCTCCGGCCTCCTGGCTCCAGCGCGGCGGGGTCGTCATGCCCATGTATCAGAGCGAGGCGCTCTGGATCCGCTTCTCGGCGCGGTATCCGTGCGCGGTGAAGATCGCGACGGGAAAGATCAACGCCGTCTCCGGTGCAGCGTGGACCGCGGAACTGCAAAGCGAGCCGCAGGATTACGTCGTCGTCCCCGGCCAGCCGTGGCTCGATGGATTCTCCGTCGGCGAAGGGCTCATCCGGCAATTCCAAGCGCCTGTCCGAAGATCGCTGTTGGCAAAAGCGGTGCAGCCGGATTATCCATTCCCCCATGCCTGCTGCCGTCCGACGTGAATTCACTCTGCAAGCCCTCGATGGAGCGCTTGCGGCCGCGGCGCGACGAGTCCGGGAGAGTCTCACGAAAAAAGGATTGCCGCGTTACGTCTTGGAAGATGGCGTGCTCATCCGCATCGCCCCGGATGGAACTCGCAAACCGATGCGCAGGACTTCGACGGTCGCCAAACGAGCCCCAAAGCCGGGCAGACGAGGTCACTAAGTGGCGCGGGTCAAGCGTCTCCGCATGATTGCGGGTCCGAACGGCTCGGGAAAGTCCGTGCTTTTCAAGAGCCTGGCCTTGGAGCGTTCGCCGAGCGGTGTTTTTCATGGTGGTCCGTTCGTGAATGCAGACGAACTGGAAGAGCAATGGCGCACGTCACGCGCCATTGACCTCGCCCCTTTTCAGATCACGTCTTCCACGGAGGAACTCCGCGCGTGGATGCGTGGCAGTCCTTGGGCCGGGCGTATGAGTCGCCTGGCGGAGAAAATCGAATTCCAAAGCGGCGCGCTGCACATGCCTCATCACGCGGCACATTCGTATTTCGCGGCAGCGCTCGCCGACTACCTGCGCGAAAAACTTATCGCTGCCGGGCGCTCGTTCAGCTTCGAGACGGTCATGTCGCACGAGAGCAAGGTGAACATTCTCGCGCGGGCTCAAAGTCGCGGCTACCGAACCTACCTGTATTTCGTCGCGACCGATGACCCGGAGTTGAATGTTCAGCGCGTGCGAGTGAGGGCGCTGGATGGCGGGCATGCGGTTCCGAGAAAGAAGATCGTTGCGCGTTTTGCACGCTCCCTCGCGCTGCTTCCGGCGGCGATCCGGGAGTCGGATCGCGCCTATCTTTTCGATAACTCAGGCGCGAAACATGTGCTGCTGGCGGAATTCGCCTCTGGGAAAATGTGGAACCGGCATTTGCCGGAGAAGTCCGAGCCGGAATGGTTTCGGCGCCTTCTGGGCTCCATGGATCCTTTGTAGGTGAGAGGAACGAGGCCGGAGAAGATGCCCGTCGACCGCCCTTGCCATGAGCGACGTTCTGGAACCGACCCCTTCCCCACGGCAGTCCGGCCCTCACCGCGAAGCTCAGCTTCCCCGCGCTAAAACGGCGTTGCCAAGTCCTCAATTTGGCAACGAGGGTGAAAGGCTCCTGCCTACCTCCAAAAAATCGTGCCGCTTCGGATAATCTTGTCTCGGTGTGCGAAGTTATCCGGGCTGAATTCCACGACAATTGGAGACAAACCTGCCGCGTAACTCTCAATACATTCATTAACCTCGTGCCCGAGCACCTTGTAGATAAAATCGAATCGCTGGGAAGCTATGCCGGGTAATGCGTTCGCTGTTTTCCACTCCACAAATCTTTCTTCTGTAAATGCGACGGGCTCAAGGCTCCAGTTCCTGTCCAAGCACATATCAGAAAGCATCATAATTGCCTGTTCATATTTCGCGACCCCTCCATTTTCCCCCGGCTTATACGCTTTAAGGTCTTCATCCGTAGGATAGGTTGCTACCCTTATGCGGACGTAGAGGTGTGGCCATCCCTGCAAGTCTGCGCTATGTTTAATTAGAGCTTCGACAGCACTAATTACCGCACCCGCCGCTTGTTGTGTATTCATAATAGACGTTTACTATAACTTTCTCACCAGCTCCTTTGTATAACTGATTTAGCACCAAAACTCCCAAAGGGCAGCAAGGAATCTTTTCAGATCTAAATCTCCTCTGGGGCTCAAAGAACTCGGCGTAGGGTTTGAATACGCAGGTTTGGAAAGTATTGTGTCACTGAGTCACTTCCCTAAATTATCATTGGATAAAAGCACCAAAGTGTCTTCGGTTCCAACCGTCTGGGGTACTACCCAGTTATATGTCTCTTCCTTAGCCGCAATACGGCGAGAGGCTTTAGCAACGAAATAGTAACTTCCCGGCTTCAGCTTTAACTGAAATTTTCCGTCCACATCGCTTTTCGGCTCTGCAATCGGTGTTGCGTCCAGTTCTTTGACAATAAATTCGCTTCTTGTCTTCTGAAGCGCCCTAGCAATTGCCGCAAGCTGTATTGCCTTGGGTTCTAATTTATCTATTGTCTCTTGCACCGCCAAGGAAGCCCGATACTTTTCTTGTTTCGTTATATTCAATCGCTTCATCACGAAGTTATATTCCAGTGTTCCAGTTTCAAGTCTGGCGAGTAACGGTTCATCCTTTGCAATTTCCTTGTCTAGAGTTTCAACATCAGACTCTTTCTCTTTTAGGGTTTCTTTAAGCCGCTTGTACTCTGGTTCTGCCGCGGCGGCTTCCGCCTGCCACTTTAAAACATCGGCTTCATAGCGTGCATTAGCCAATGCGAGATTTTCATACACGTCTTTATCGTAAACTCGCACGGGAACCAACGCCAGTTTGATGTTTTCTCTACCATCTGTTACTATAAACACCTGCCCGGAAACAGTAACAGGCTGTTGCTGCTGTAGTTCTTTGGATTCGCTTAACCTTTCTCGCTTCTGCTCGCACGCAATCAAAACTAGGCACAACCCAATCACTGATGCCAACTGTTTCATGCCGACGGGAATGAGGAATCGCGTGGGGAATTGCGGGTCAGGCGACATTTCTTGACTGCCACTTCGGCGTCACGACTTGGACGGTGCATCACGCACGATGCAAAATTGCTGGTCGTGATCCGCGACATCGAAGGAAATCACGCGACGGTTTGGGCGCGGGCGCGCAACTCGGCCTGCCGCTGGCGGGCGGTCTCGCCGAGGCGCTGGTAATGGGCGACCAACTGTTCGGGCGTGAGGTCTTTGGTCTGCTCGTAGATGCGGGCCTGGGCGCGGCGCTTGGTTTTCACGCATTCG
>JAYVEP010000243.1:0-21941 GCA_043749225.1 Acidobacteriaceae bacterium | reverse complement strand
ATGGATGTTGCTGCGTTAGGAATTCAAAACCGCGGATCCGGCTCTGTGATCGCTCCCAACATGGGCGATCATCTCGATTGCGAAGAGTGCGGAATGTGCATCGATATCTGCCCGGTCGGTGCGCTTACTTCAGGCGCCTATCGTTACAAGACGCGTCCCTGGGAAATGAACCATGTCGCCACCGCTTGCACGCACTGCGGTGATGGCTGCAAAACGACCTTGGGCGTTCGACGTTCCGAGACAGGAATGGAAATCGTTCGCGGAGATAACCGTGACAAGAGCGGTCCGAACGGCGACTTCCTTTGCGTGAAGGGACGTTATGCTTTCGACTTTGCGAATCATACCGATCGCCTCACGCAGCCGCTTGTAAGACGAAACGGCAAGCTTGTTCCGGTTACTTGGGACGAAGCTCTCACTTACGTCGGCAAGAAGCTGGAGGAAATTCGCAGTCAAAGTGGCGGCGCTTCCATCGGGGTAATCGGCTCCAACCGGACCACGAACGAAGAGAATTACCTGCTGCAGAAATTTGCTCGTGTAGTGTTGGAAACCAACAATATCGATCATCAGCGTACGGCGGACTTCCCTGCTTTTGCGGCAGCTTTAGCAGGCAAGCCAGATGCCACAGCGAGCGCGCGGCAAGTTTTCGACGCCCCGGCGATTCTGCTGATCGGCAACGACCCGACGGAACAGCATCCTCTCTTGGCCTACCAGATTCGCAACAACGTACGCCTGCACAAGGCGCGCCTTTACGTTGTTAATTCTGAATCAGTCAAACTGCGCCGACAAGCCACCTTATTCTCCCAAATTCCGTCCGGGAGCGAAGCGGCATTTGCTGCGTTCCTGGCGGGCACCGACTCGTCCGTTCCCTCGGCCAACCGCGACGAATGGAACGCCCTGCGCGAGCAGCTGCGCAAGGAATCCGGTCTAATTATTGCCTTCGGATCTGAACTACGCGGTGCGGCGATTGCGGACCTCGCCAAGTTTGCTTTCAGCGTTCAAGATGCGAAGCTCATTTGCCTGGCTGACTATGCGAACTCGCGCGGCGCAGCCGACATGGGCGTCTATCCCGACCTGCTTCCGGGCTATGTGCCGCTATCGAAAGGTTCGAAGTTTAAGACGGAGTGGGGATCTCTACCCGATGCAACTGGTCTGACGTTGCCGGGCATGATCGACGCCGCCAAAAGCGGCAAACTCAAAGCGCTGCTTGTCGTTGGCGCAAACCCCGTGTTTCGCATGAAGCTGGACCCTGCGACTTTCGCCAATAGCTTCCTCGTAGTGCAGGATCTCTTCCTGTCCGAAACGGCGGCGGTCGCGGATGTGGTTTTGCCCGCCGCCTCCGCTTACGAAAAGTCCGGCACGTTTACGAATACCTACGGCGACATGCAGCTAGTAAAACAAGCTGGAGAAATTACAGGAACGAAATCGGATTTTGAAATCATCGTTCGTATTGCGGAACGCATGGGCTACGACGTTGCGAAGCTGGTGCCCTTTGGTTCTGGCTCGCGCGCTGACATGGGCCAATCGCGGGGGGCGCAATCCGGCGAAGCCGACCGCCATGCTGTTTGGCTCGAGGCGCAAGGGCTTGAATTGAAGATGAACCCGTTCGACCCCACGGCGACCTTGGATGAAATTCAACGGCTGGTTCCCGGATATCAAGTCTCACGTTTGAATTTGATGGCTGGCAACGAGCAGCACACTAAGCTCGACCAGAATGGTGGCGGAGCAGTGGGCGACCCGGCCTTGATCCAACCGGCCAACGACGGTCTGTTCAGCTCCGGCTCGACGGGCAGGTATTCGAAAACTTTGAACACCGTAATGGAAAACAAGAGTCGCGCTGAAATGCCGAAAGTGGCAGCAGACTAGGTTTTACGGAACAGCAAATAGCGGATTCCTCAGGGCTGAAGCCCTTCGGAAGGACAAGAGTCGAAAAACAGAAGCACGGGAATAGGAAGAGACTGCTTGAATTTCTTGCCCTACATTTTGATCGCGGTCATCAAGATCGCACTCATGCTCTTCATTGTGCTGACCGCCGTCGCCTACATCGTCTGGCTGGAGCGCAAGGTCGTCGGCCGCATCCAGAATCGCTGGGGCCCGACTCGCGTGGGACCGTTCGGCCTGTTGCAACCTGCCGCTGACGGTATCAAATTTATTTTGAAGGAAGATCTGACTCCTCCTCACGTCTACAAGCCGCTGTTTATTGCAGCGCCGCTGATTGCCGTGGTGTTTGCGTTGAGTTCGATCGCCCTCATTCCGTTCGGGAACAACATCCACCTCTTCGGGTACGACATTCCGATGCAGATCACGGGTGCGGGCGGCGGCGATATCAATACCGGCTTGCTAATTATATTGGGCCTCACTTCGATGGGTGTTTACGGTATTGCTCTCGCCGGATGGTCCTCGAACAACAAATATTCCATGCTAGGCAGCCTGCGCGCCGGAGCGCAAATGATCAGCTACGAAATCGCGCTGGGCTTGTCGCTGGTTGGTGTGTTGATTCTAGCTGGAACCTTCAGCCTACGCGGCATCGTCGAATCGCAAGGCGGACACTTCCCGGGCTATATCCCGCACTGGAATATTTTTCGCGGACAAATTGTCGCGTTTTTCATTTATCTGACCGCTGCCTACGCCGAAACGAATCGCATTCCCTTCGATTTGCCGGAAGCAGAAACCGAACTTGTCGCGGGCTACCACACCGAATACAGCGCCATGAAGTTCGCCATGTTCTTTATGGCGGAATACGCGAACATGGTGACCGTCGCTTGCCTTGCCACGCTGCTCTTTTTGGGTGGATGGAACGGGCCAGTCTTCGGCCCGCCGCTCCTGCAAGCGCTGCTGCCACTGTTGTGGTTTTTCCTGAAGGTTTTTGCCTTCATCTTCCTGTACATTTGGGTGCGCGGGACGATGCCGCGTTTTCGTTACGACCAACTGATGGCATTTGGATGGAAGTTTTTGCTGCCACTCGCGATTGCGAATTTGATCATCACAGCTTTCGTTGTGGCGTACCGGGCATAGAGTAAGGTTTAGAACAGATTGTTTTAGAACAACAGAAGGCTAGAACAAAAGCAATCATGGTGCATCTCATCCTATTTCTGGTTTTCGGAGCCGTCTGCGTGGCAGGTGCTATTAACCTGATCCTGCAGACGCACCCTATCCAGAGCGCGCTCTCGCTGATCATCGTCATGGCTTCCCTTGCGGCGGAGTATCTCCTGCTGGGCGCTGAATTCGTTGCCGCCGTGCAGGTTATCGTCTACGCAGGCGCGATCATGGTGTTGTTCGTATTCGTCATCATGTTGCTCAATGCGGGCACGGAAGAAGTTACCCACGGCAGCAAAATCGCCAAAATCATCGGCCTGCCTTCCCTACTTTTGCTTGGCGTTCTGATGGTTTGGGCGGTAACGCATCATGCGACAACTTCCGTGGCGGCTGGCTCTCTTTACGGCGACCCAAAAACAATCGGTCGCCTCCTTTTCAATCAATACTTGCTGCCGTTTGAAGTTACTTCCATCTTGATTCTCATCGCGATCATGGGTGCTGTGGTTCTCGCCGGACGCCCCGAAATGAGTAACCCTCACGCGACCAGGAAGGACGGCTGATGGTACCTGTTTCCTACTATCTTGTGTTGAGCGCTTTCTTGTTCGCTTGTGGCGTCGCCGGATTTCTGCTCAAGCGCAATATCATCACGATTTTCATGTCGATTGAGCTCATGCTCAATGGCGTCAACCTGTCGTTCGTAGCGTTCGCCGCTCAATGGGGCAATCTGAGCGGGCAAATTTTTGTTTTCTTTGTCATGGTCGTAGCTGCGGCGGAAGCCGCCGTCGGACTCGCCATTATTATCGCGGTCTATAGGACGCGCCAAACCCTGAACGTTGACCGCGTGAATCTGCTGAAATTATGAACACGAACTTATATCTTTGGCTGATTCCGCTGCTTCCCCTGACCGGCGCAGCCATCAATGGATTCTTCGGACGCCGCTTGTCGAAGACTGGCGTCTCCGCAGTCGCGTTAATCTTTTCCGGCGCCGCTTTCGCCATGGCTCTGCGCGTTTTGATGTCCTTCTCTTCCCTCGCGCTGCCCTACGTCGAGGAGGGCATTCCCTGGCTCCGCTCCGGCACCTTTCACGTCAATTACGCGTTTTATCTCGATCAGCTTTCGCTCATCATGTTGATGGTGGTAACCGGCGTCGGCTTCCTCATCCACATTTATTCAGTGGGTTACATGTGGGAGGACGACAGCTTTAGGCGCTTCTTCTCCTATCTGAATCTGTTCATGTTTTTCATGCTCATGCTCATCCTGGCCAACAACTACCTCATCATGTTTATTGGGTGGGAGGGCGTGGGACTGGCGTCGTATCTACTAATCGGATTCTATTTCCTGAAGGATTCGGCCGCCGCCGCCGGTATGAAGGCGTTCGTCACCAACCGAATCGGCGACTTCGCTTTTCTGATTGCCCTCTTCCTGATGATTGAGCACTTCGGTTCGCTCGACTTTCAGAAAGTGTTTTTGGGCGTAGCGCACCTTCCGGCTGAAACCGCTACAACAGGAGTGCTGACCGCAATCGGCATCTTGCTAATGGTTGGAGCCTGCGGAAAATCGGCCCAGATTCCGCTCTATGTCTGGCTGCCGGATGCGATGGAAGGCCCAACTCCGGTCTCCGCGTTGATCCACGCTGCAACGATGGTGACCGCAGGCGTTTACATGGTTGCGCGTTCGCATTCGATTTTTGACAAGGCTCCGACCGCGTTGCTCGTCGTGGCCGCCATCGGAACCCTGACTGCAATCTTCGCGGCAACCATTGGCATCGCACAAACGGATATCAAGAAAGTTCTCGCCTACTCAACTGTGTCGCAGCTCGGTTACATGTTCATGGCCTGCGGCGTCGCCGCGTATTCTGCTGGAGTCTTTCATCTGATGACTCACGCCTTCTTCAAGGGCCTGCTCTTCCTTGGATCAGGATCGGTTATCCACGCCCTCAGCGGTGAGCAGGATATGCGCCAGATGGGCGGACTGCGGAAGAAAATTCCGTGGACTTTCTGGACCATGACCGCTGGCACTTTCGCCATTGCTGGCATCTGGCCCTTAGCTGGGTTCCACAGTAAGGACGAGATACTGTGGCGCGCCTATTCCCAGGGGCCCAGCAAAATTATCTGGGTGATCGGTTTACTGACGGCTTTTATTACCTCCTTCTACATGTTCCGTTTGTGGTTTATGACATTTTTCGGGGAATATCGGGGAAAGCTGGAATCCGGCAATCACGCTGGTCACGGACATGACGATCACGGCCACGGGCATGGTGGTATTCACGAAAGCCCGATGATCATGCTTGTACCCTTGATCATTTTGGCCGGGCTGTCGATCGTGGGCGGATACATCAAGGTTCCGGAAATCCTTGCGCCGGTATTTCACACGCAGGGAGTCTCCTCGCCTGTCGAGAGTCTTGATTTGCCAGCCGGAGCTGCTCAATCTCATGCGGAAGAGACGAGTAGTGGTATGGAGACGACGCTGAAGTTCGTCTCTCTCGGAGCCGCAGGGCTAGGATTGTTTTTCGCCTGGCTGCTCTACTGCAAGAGCCCTCACCTCCCCGGCCAGATCGCAGACTCCCTCGGCGGGCTCTACCGCATCGTCTCCAACAAGTACTACGTAGATGAGATTTACAGCTTCTTTCTCATCGCGCCGCTCGTCGCAATGTCCCGCAAGTGGCTTTGGAAAGGCGTGGATCAAGGTTTGATTGATACCGTAATTAACGACAGCGCTCACGGCGCCAGCGACCTCGGCGTAGCGCTCAAGCACATGCAATCCGGCAATCTGCGCTCCTATGCCGCTTGGCTCACGCTCGGAGCCGCCGTGGTTGTAGCCTATATGGTCTGGCTGGGGGTTCACTAATTTATGCCTAGCCCCATGTCGACCATAGATTGCATCATTCTTACGCTGGTGACCGCCGTGCCGTTGCTAGGCGCGCTCTTCCTGGTGGCGGCCCCCAACCGTGATCGCGATATCCGCTGGTTCGCGCTGATCGTTACGCTGGTCGATTTTGTCCTTTCCTTGCACCTGGCTGTACGTTTTCGCGCGGAGAAAATCGGTGTTTTCCAATTTGAGATCAATCGGCAATGGATCAGCAGCCCGAATATCCATTTTCATCTCGGCATCGACGGTATCTCTCTCTGGCTGGTTCTACTCACTACGTTTCTCACCCCGCTCTGCGTGCTAATTTCCTGGAACTCCATTCATGAGCGCGTCAAGGAATTCTTTATCCTCATGCTGATTCTCGAGACCGCGATGATTGGCGTCTTCGTCTCTCTCGATCTCTTCCTGTTCTACGTGTTCTGGGAAGCCACACTCATTCCCATGGCTCTGCTGATCGGCATCTACGGACACGAGCGTCGAATTTACGCCGCCGTGAAGTTCTTCCTGTTTACCATGGTGGCGTCGGTCTTCATGCTGGCCGCCATTATCTGGCTCTACGCGAAGACTGGCAGCTTTGACTTCGTCACGATTCAACAGGCGATTCACGCGGGCATGGTCCCTGGATTCATCGCCGCAGCACCTTGGCTATTCCTTGGATTCTTCGTGGCCTTTGCCGTCAAGGTTCCCCTCTTCCCTTTCCATACATGGTTGCCGGACGCGCACGTCGAGGCTCCGACCGCTGGCTCCGTCTTGCTCGCTGGCGTGCTGTTAAAAATGGGGACGTACGGACTGCTGCGCTTCAACGTAGGCCTTTTCCCACAGCAGGCTCGCAGTAACGCGCCCTGGATCATGACTCTGGCGCTGATTGGCATCGTCTACGGCGCGCTGGTAGCGCTGGTGCAGCCGAATCTGAAGAAGTTGATCGCCTACTCTTCAGTCAGCCACTTAGGCTTCGTAGTGTTGGGAATCTTCAGTCTGACGCAAGCTGGAATCAATGGCGCAATGTTTGTGAACCTCGCCCACGGCGTTTCCACGGGAGCGCTGTTCATGTTGGCCGGAATCCTTCACGAGCGCCGTCATACCTACGAAATCAAAGAGTTCGGCGGACTCGCAACACCCATGCCGGTGTATGCGGCGTTCTTCCTTTTCATTACGCTGGCGTCCGCGGGCTTGCCGCTGCTGAACGGATTCGTTGGAGAATTCCTGGTCCTAACCGGCGCATTTCAGGCTCGCGCGCTCTACGGCGTCATCGCGGCCACTGGCGTCATTTGGAGCGCCGCATATTTGCTCTGGGTCTACAAACGCACATTCTTTGGCGCTGTCAACAATTCTAAGAATTCCTCCTTGGCTGACATGCTTCCTCTTGAACGTCTGGCCGTACTGCCCACGGCCGTGGCGGCCCTGGTAATGGGCGTAGCTCCCATTCTTTGGCTAAAAGCAATTGATCCCGCAGTGCAAAGCATTCTGTTACCGATTGTCGCTTCGCGGACGGTGGGGCAATGATGGCATCCCTTCTCGCTTTGGCGACTGCGAATATGGCCAACCCCGTCACCAACCCAGTCATCGATATGGTGCAGCGGATTCCGCAATACGCAGACTACGTTCGCATTTTGCCGGTCCTCGTACTCAGCATTTTCGGCATGCTGATCATGGTTCTCGATCCCTTGATTGACGAACAGGTTCACTCGAAAATCCTCGGACTGATCGCTTTCTTTGGAGCCTTGGCCAGCCTCGCTGCTGTGTTCTACCAGTCGCAATATCCCGGACTCGCCTTTTGGAACATGGTTCGTGTGGACATGTTCAGCACGTTCTTCCAGGTGGTGATTCTCGCCATCGCCGTCCTGACAATTCTTACGTCCTTCGAATACATGGACACGCAGCGCATCCGCGCCGGTGAATACTACGCTCTGATCCTGCTCGGCACGGCGGGCATGTGTTTGATGAGTTCTGCCGTGGAACTCGTCCTGATCTTCATTGCGCTGGAAATTTCATCCATCGCCACCTACATTCTCGCCGGATTCCAGCGCCGCGATCCCCGCAGCAGTGAAGCTTCGCTCAAGTATTTCCTGCTCGGATCATTCGCGACCGCTTTCTTTCTCTACGGCGTGGCTTTGATGTTTGGCGCAACTGGATCCACCAGTATCACCGAGATTGCCACAGCCCTTGGCGGAAACTACGTGCCAAGTCTGGCTTACGTAGCCGCTGCGCTCATGTTTGTTGGGCTCGGCTTCAAGCTTGCCGCCGCTCCTTTCCACGTTTGGACGCCCGACGTCTACGAAGGCGCCCCTGCCCCCGTCACTGGATTCATGTCCACAGCCCCCAAGGCTGCCACCTTCGCCGTATTGCTGCGTGTGATCTTCGAAGCCCACGTTCCCGGCTCCTTCTGGCTCATCTGGGTAGCAGCCGTTCTTTCCATGACGCTCGGCAACCTCGGCGCACTGACGCAGACCAGCATCAAGCGCATGTTGGCCTACTCGTCGATCGCGCACGCGGGCTACATGCTGGTCGCCTTCGCTTCCGCTCCTGTCGGGGGGATTTCCGCCGTCATGTTCTATGCGGCTTCCTATGCCGCTATGAACGTAGGTGCATTCGCCATCATCAGCCATCTCGGTGGCTTTGGTGAGCGCTACGTCTCCATCGACGACTACGCCGGATTGGCCCGCCGTGCACCCTTCATGGCAGCTATGCTAACGGTATTTCTGCTGTCACTCATCGGCATCCCCGCCACCGGCGGCTTCTTTGCTAAGTTTTACGTGTTCAGTGCTGCGCTCCAAGCCAATCTGGTAGGTCTGACCATCCTCGGCGTTATCAACAGCGCTATTGGCGCTTACTACTACTTGCGCGTGATTGTCGTGATGTACATGAAGGAACCAACGGGCGACGTACCAGTTACACCTCTGCCGATTGGCGTAAGCGCAGTCCTGCTGGTTACCATGTTCGCGACGTTTTATCTTGGGCTTGCTCCCGGTAACGTGCTGACCTATACGCAGTTAAGCGCGCGGCACCTTGCGCATGGTAAAGCGACCGTCGCAATTCAGATCACTCAGCCGACGCAATAGTCAGGGGATTTAGTCCACGGCCACTGCGACATCAATCTTTCCGAACACCCAGCTCGCGGCCAGCCACAGAAAAACCGTCTCCCCCATTGCTACCGCTATGGCCCAGCCTCCGAGCATTGTGGAGTCCTCAAATGAAGCCTTAAGAAACACCCGCATCAAACTGTAAA
This sequence comes from Acidobacteriaceae bacterium, assembly GCA_043749225.1. Taxonomy (GTDB): domain Bacteria; phylum Acidobacteriota; class Terriglobia; order Terriglobales; family Acidobacteriaceae; genus JANXUC01. The sequence goes on along the minus strand of JAYVEP010000243.1, from coordinate 12,814 downwards.
CAGGCAAGATATACCCCCACGCTCCGCCAAATTTCATCGCGATTACCCCCGGCACGCTCAACGTAAGTCCCGTCAGCAATGCTGACATCCACGGATTGAGGTGTGTCGAGTAAAACAACGCTACCGACGATGCCAGCATGCATGCCGCCAACACGCACAGCATCAGGTACCAGATGTGCGACACCGGGAAGCCAATTCCGCCCAGAATCCACGAGCCAGTAAAGCCCAGCACGAAACAGAACAGGCAGGCGGCCAGCATTACCCCCAACAGAAGGCCAGACAGATAATCGCGGCGGGTTACCGCCTTCCCTAAGACCGCAAGAATTCGCCGGGAACGCCGTTCGTTGTAGATGGCGGAGCCGCCAAAAAACACACTGAATGCCACGCCATACATACCTAACTGCTTAAACATCAACAAGATATCCTCGCGCTCGCGCTGAAAATCCGTAAGCAGCCCTAGCGCGGCCAGACCGAGCACCCACAATTGCAGGACCAGAATCGGCCAGCGCTGCTCGCGCACAAAGTTCAAGGCAATCATCCAAATCGGCCTAAAATGCTTCACATTGCCTCCGGATTACTTGGCGCGCTGGGTATCTTTGTGAAATCGCGCGAGGAACCGCTACTCGTAAGCTCCAAAAAGAGGTCTTCCAAGGAGCGTTTTCGGGGAGATACGCTCACAATTTCTCCGCCCAGGCTCCAGATTCGTTCGATGGTGGAGCGTTGTTCGCTGGCTCGGACCAGAATGCGCATTCTGTTTTCAGGCTCGGCTTCGGCAGCGGGGAAGCTCGCCACGGAGATTCCCCGCGCTACAACCTCCACTTCTTCGCTGGATTCAAGCAGTTCCGCGGGCCGCCCAGTCCGCACAAGACGCCCGCGATTCAGTACAGCAATGTGGTCGCAGATCAACTCCACCTCGGACAGCAGATGCGAGCTAAGAAAGATCGTCTTGCCGCGATTGCGCCAGTCCAGCAGCATCTCGCGTACTGCATAACGAGCTAGAGGGTCGAGAGCGGAGGTGGGTTCGTCAAGAATCAGCAGGTCCGGGTCATGCACGATGGCTTGAGCTAACCCTATACGCTGCAACATTCCTCGCGAAAACTTCGCCACATTGCGGTTCGATTCATGCAGCAGACCCACTGTATCCAGAGCCTCCCGAGTACGCCGGGTCAGTGTTTCTCCGCTGAGTCCGTTGAGAGCTCCATAAAAGCGCACCAGCGTTTCGGCGGGACGATGGTACAGTGCCACATTCTCGGCCAGGAAACCCACCTTCCTGCGTGCGTCGGCGTTGCCGAAACGCTGGCCCAGCATCCTGCCGCTGCCGCGCGTCGGCTGCACAAAGCCCATTGCCAAGTGGATTGCAGTGGTCTTGCCAGCGCCATTCGGTCCCAGAAAGCCGAAGATCTCTCCCTGCTCGACTTGTAGCGTAAAGTGGTCGAGCGCCCGCACGGTCCGCCGGCGAAAAAGACCGCGGTATTCTTTGATAATGTCGTGGAATTCGAGTACGGCAGGCATTGCCGCCTATTTTACGCGCCCGCAGGCGTTCCGCTAGCTACTGATTCGGTGCGCGGGGCAGGTGAAAGTGAACCGTGAGAGTCGAGAGCATATCCACGGCTTCGCCTTTGGAGCGGAAGGGGTCGTAGCGCCAGTGAAGAACGGCCTCTGCGGCAGCGTGTACCAGGCGGGGATCGCCACTCATCACGCGGACTTCTCGGACGGCGCCATCTTTTCCGATGACCCCCTGCAGAACTACATCCCCCTCAAGGCGGGCTGCCAGAGCTTCCGGAGGGTACGCAGGGGCTACGCGATGAAGCAGGGTGCCTCCGGTGAAGGTTTCGCCAGAATCGCCTTTTTGACCCCTTGTGGGGGTTTTAGAAAGAGGGTTCGCCGTTTCTTCTAGTCGCTCGGTCTCCGCCGCCGGGGTCATCGGAGCTGTCCGGGAGCCCGTCGGCGACGAGGTGGCCTGCGACACAATAGCCTGTCCGTCGCGGTAGATCATTTTCCCTTTTTCGTATACCACTAAGCCTCCCGGCGGGAGGTTGGGTTCCTTTGGGAGAACGCTCTTCCGTACAGCAAGCTTGCCGCTGGAAACACCGTTTCCGCTTATAAGCTGCAGGGATACTCCTTCGCCTGCAGCCTCCTTTGTCCGGGTCGAATTGGTCCGCTTCTTGCCGTTTACCGCGCTGCCTGGGTTCAGCAAAGTGCCTAGTTGCGAACCCTCCGGACGCAGGGCAAACGGCGTTGAATTCGCGGCAGCGGTCGCCTGGCGCTGTTTCTTCTGTTGCACCCAAGCCAGCAGGATAGCCAGCACACAAGCGGCCGCCAGCACACCAAAAGCGAGCGTCAAGTTCTGCGGAGATTTCCGAAGGGGCCGTTGAACATCCTCACCCAGAGGAACCCGCGCGGCGGAAGGAATCTTCTGGGTTGGTGTCCGTTCGCTTGCTGGAAGTAGCGCTAGCGTAACCGGAGTGCCCGGCGGAGGAGCGGTGACCTGTACCGGTATCGAGGGCGCTTCCGATGGAACCGTCGACGATTGAACTGTCGGGCGAAGCAACGGCGCTTCCCATTTTCTTTCCGGCGGTACTTCCTGCTTCAGAGTTGGATCGGCGCCACGACGCTCTGCCGCGTACATCCTCCCGTCACCTTCCGACGGAACAAGCAGTGCAACGATCCGGCGTCCGACCGCCTCCACGCGCTCGGTTACGGCCATGCCAAAAGCATGGGAATCCGGGGAAGACGCTTCGAGAATTCCGATCAGCTTTTCATTGCCCTCTTTTTCTTTGCTCCCTGCCAATAATGGAACGACTACGATCGACCGCACGCCAGCGATTCGGCATGCCGCAGCGTCTGCCCGTGAGTCAGCAAGCGTGTCCTGGCAAACTTGCGATCGGCGCGAACGCAGACTCTCGATGAGGAGATCGTCCTGGATCTGTATCCGCGCTCCTATGTCGGGCGCGGCTTCTCCAACTGAAGCACGGCAGACAAAATCTTCTCCTTCCAGCAGGGCAATCACGCAACTGCCGCGGCCTGCCATGGACTTGACCTCTTCGGCCAGCTCACGGAGCCGTTGATGGGTGGTTAGGTTTGGATCGGGAAATGGGGCAAAAGTCGACGCCAGCCCGTGGAGCTGTTCGTCAAGGTCGTCACCTTCCCTTTTCGGTGAAGGGTTCTTGGATGGCGGTACCGGATGCCCTAAGTTCTGTGCCATTTGCTGCACGGCCTCGTTAACGCGAGTCGCTGCGATCAGGCTTCAGATGACCACGCTGTAGCCAGGTCCGCTCTGGCCCGATACTCAAAGTCTCAACCTGAATGAGGTAGAAGTCAACGCCCAGTTTTCCTGCCAGGGAAGGCAGATGCCATGCCCTGCAAGGAATCTGTAACACCGTACGCCCCTCGGCGGAACAGGCTGAGGTACCCAAAAAGATGTCGGGCTTAACCTTCGAAGTTGATGCCTCGAAACTGATGCCTTGGGAAATTTGAGAAAATCTCTTACCCTTTCTGCCAAAGGCCTGGCGCGCAGAGTGCCAAAATGGTCACAACCCCGGCAAAAATAAGGCTAGAGCCTCCTTTCGTAGACCAATCTCTGGCGAAAAACTGGTACATTTAGTTTGCTGTGGGGTAGAAAGCAGCACGGAGTTCCACGACTGTTTTTCGAACACAGGCGCCCATATTTCGGCAGGGGACACTCTCACTCCCCATGCCTGTCAATATCCGCAGCTGCGCGAAGAGTTAGGGGGTGGGTTCGAATGCGTGTAGCCATTGTAGGTTCCGGTTACGTCGGGCTGGTCACAGGCGCATGCCTTGCCGATCTTGGCCATGAAGTTATCCTGGTTGACAATGACCAAGCCAAACTCGCCTCCCTGCAACGCGGCGAAGTTCCCATTCACGAGAACTTTCTCCCCGAATTGCTAGCACGACATCGCGGCGGGCGCTTGCGTTTGTCTGGCGACCTGGCGGCTTCAGCGCGCGAGTGTGAAGCCGTTTTTATCGCGGTCGGCACGCCACCTACGGAGCAAGGGGATGCGGACCTTTCTTATGTAGAATCGGTCGCGCGTGACATTTCTGGGTCAATTTCCAATTACACGCTGGTGATTGAAAAGAGCACCGTCCCGGTCTACACCAGCAACTGGATTCGGAAAGTGATGCTGCGAAATGGTGCGAAAGCTGGCGTGTTCGATGTAGCTTCGAACCCCGAGTTCCTCCGCGAAGGCACAGCGGTCACAGACTTCCTTTACCCGGATCGCATAGTGGTTGGTTCGGATACGGAACGTTGCAGCGCAGTTTTACGCGAAATCTACGAGCCGCTGACGAGTGGACGCTACTACAAGGAGCCGGATGCCATCCCCAGGCCCGAGGGGGCGAGGGCGCAATTGCCGGTCCTTGTGGTCACTAGCACCAAGAGCGCCGAACTGATTAAGCACGCCTCCAACGCTTTTCTGGCGATGAAGATTTCCTTCATTAACGCCGTTTCTTCCGTCTGCGAAACAGTAGGTGCCGACGTCAAGCAGGTGTGCCAAGGGATTGGCTTGGATTCGCGCATTGGACCGCGCTTCCTGAATCCGGGAATCGGTTATGGCGGGTCGTGTTTTCCAAAAGATCTTCTGGCGTTTCGCTCTGTAGCGCGTGAATGCGGCATGGACTTCCGCCTGCTCGACGAAGTGATTCGCATTAACGAAGAACAGCGGAATCGTTTCCTGCGTAAAGTCCGCAGCGCCCTTTGGACGCTGCGCGGAAAGCGGCTGGCAGTACTCGGTCTGGCTTTCAAGGGCGGAACCGACGATATTCGCGAGTCTCCCGCCATCTTCCTGGTGCAGGCTCTGGTCCAGGAAGGTTCGCATATTGTGGCCTATGATCCTGCCGCCATGCCGCGAGCCAAGGAAGTTCTTCCAGCCGCCGTGGAATACGCGGCGGATTCCTACGGGGCGGCCAAAGGCGCGGACGCACTGCTCATCCTGACCGAGTGGGAAGAGTTTGGTCAGCTTGATTTGCCACGCCTGGCCAGCGCGATGAAGTATCCGATTGTTGTGGACGGGCGCAACCTCTACGATGGCCCCGCCATGACAGCACACGGCTTCACCTATTACAGCGTGGGAAGAGCAGCGGCGGTTCCTGAGGATCAATCGACTGCGGTTGCATCGGTTTCCGGGATTCAGCCCCAGGTTGAAATGCCACAGGCTCATTTTCACGGCCCACCCTCTCTGCAGGAGCGCAAAGCTTAGAATGGCAACTCTTCGTACGCTCGTAACGGGCGGCGCTGGTTTTGTTGGCTCCCATCTCTGTGATGCGCTGCTGGGCGAAGGACATTCTGTTGTTGCCGCGGACAATCTCCTGACCGGGCGACTCTCAAATCTTGCGCACCTTCGGAACGAGCCTCGGTTTGAGTTCTTACAGCAAGATGTCTGCCAGCCTTTCGATCCCGGCAAGTTCGACTTCGTGTTCCATTTTGCCTCTCCTGCCAGCCCCGTCGACTACGCCAAGCATGGCATTGAGACTCTGCAAGTTGGATCGCTGGGAACCTTCAACACACTGGAAGTAGCGCGACGCAGCGAGGCAGTATTTCTTCTGGCCTCGACGTCGGAATGCTATGGCGACCCGTTGGAGCATCCGCAGAAAGAGACCTATTGGGGCCACGTGAACCCCATTGGCCCGCGTTCGGTCTATGACGAGGCGAAGCGCTTTGCCGAGGCTGCAACCACGGCCTACCGCCGTTACCACAACGTGAACACGCGCATCGTTCGCATCTTCAATACGTATGGTTCGCGAATGCAAATCAACGACGGTCGCGTGATTCCGAATTTTATGCGACAAGCTTTACGCGGCGAAGACTTGACAGTCTATGGCGCGGGCGATCAGACGCGCAGTTTTTGCTATGTAAGTGACGAAGTGGAAGGAATCCTTCGGCTCTCGCGTTCGCAGGAACCTCTCCCTGTCAATATCGGGAATCCTTGTGAATTTACGATTTTGGAATGTGCGCAGGAGGTCCTCGACGTTACTGGATCGCGCAGTAAAATCTGTCATGAACCGTTGCCGAAGGACGATCCGAAACAACGTAAGCCCGACATAACAAAGGCCAAGACGCTTCTCGGTTGGGAACCAAAGATTGAGCTGCAACAGGGGTTGAAAATGTCGTTGGAGTACTTCCAAGGCGAAGTAGCTGCGTTGGATGCCAACCTAGCTTCGCCGCAGCGTGGTTAGTCTAAACCTCGGCTATCTGGGAGTCATGGATCCGGCAGCCAGAAACTGTACGATTTGCTGCAACTGCCTCTGCTGTTCTTCGTTATCAAAACAGAATTGCAAACCCATACCCGTTCCTGGGTGGCTGGAACGGACTGTGCCCCTCAGTTTCAGCCGGATTTCTTGTGTGCGCAGTTCCATTTCCAGTTGAGTTCCCTTGGGGAACGGACGCGCCATTTCTATGTAGCAGCCATCTTCGCTGATGTCTGCGATGTTGCACCAGTTGGGTACTAGGGAGCGTTGCTCCGTCACCCGCACGCCAGCTCCGTAACGATAACGGGATCCCTTGCGGCGCTCTTCCCGTTGCGGGGTTGGAAGTTCTTGCCGAAATACCACCGGCGCGGATGTGGGGTGCGAAAACCGATCCAGCCGTTCGAACCGTTCCACTTCAACGTGTTCTTCCACGGTTGGTTCGGCAGCCGGAGCCTCGTTGCTCCGCAGCCAGTTCTCAAGCATTTTTCTGGAAGCTGCGGGGACGTTGGAGAAGCGAATTCCCGCGCGCCCTTGCAGGTCCTGCCATACGAGATTTCCGGACATACGCACGGTCGCGCTTTGGCCTGGGGCCTGAAACTCAAAATAAAGCTTACTGTCGGAAGGCAATCGACTTTGCGACAGCAGGGCCGTACCGGTCGAGCTCAGATCCAAAAGCGTAACAGGAGCGGCCTCCACGGCTCCGCAGCTGACCTTCGTTGTCAGATGGACAGGCAGCCGATCCTGCTCACGGCGATCCCTGCCAGCTGAACGCAAGGCATACTCCAGGCTTACCAGCGCCCTGTCTCTGGAGATTGGCTTGTAGAGGACAAAATGTGCCCCGATTTGGAAGGCTTCGCCGGAATCGACTTTGGCGTTCAGGAAGGCAATGATTCTCGGTTGATCCCCGCCCTTACGGTGAGCCAGAGTGTCGATTAGAACCGCCGCATCCGGCATGTCGCCGTCCAGAAGCACGGCGTCCACGGAGCGAGTCTTAATTAGAAGGACGGCCTTCGCAGATGTTTCGCAGGTTTCAGCCTCCGCGTGCAATTCGCGCAGAACCTCCTGCAAGAGGCTGACGCTCCGTTCGTCCGGAGAAACAATGAGGGCTAACAACGACATGGAAGCAGCCTAAATGCCTTCCGTGACCCTCAACAAGTTACTGGAGTACCCCGCTGATCGGGCGATCTTTTCCATAAACTTGGCGGCATTTACGTAAAGGCTGTGGTTTGAGATGCTTACGAACGCTTTCCGGGAATGCCACTTCAGTACCCATGCTCTGCTTACTTACCAAAGGACAAAACTGTAACAACTTTAGTGCTTTGACGCTTGCCTAGTGCGTCTCCCATAGTCATAAGCAGTCGAGGCTCACTGCGCAGATGAACCGTGCACGGAGTCAAACGGACTTGGGCGTGTGGATCGAGCGGAGTTCCAACATTGAGAACAATACATTGAGAACAATACGATGAGAGTTAACCTACAACCTGGAAGACACCGGGACAATCGAACACACCGCAGCACGCGCGGCTTCTCGTTGCTTGAGATGATGATCGTGCTTTCCATCATTCTCGTTGTCACGGGAATATCTTTCGTGAGCTTGCCACAGTTGATGGCTCAGATCAGGGTGACAAACGCATTTAACACGACCCTAACTGCGATGCGTCAGGCACGTGAAAAATCAATCGCTGAACGACGCATCTACACAGTCACATTCACGGCGCCTAGGACGGTTACTGTAACTCAGGCAGCCACTGCAACCGTGGTGAGCACGATAACGCTTCCTCAAGACATTTCGTTCGCCGCACAACTGGGCTACCCAAACCCGGGCCCGGATGGTTTTGGCGCAGGACTCAACGCCATCGATTTTGACGTCAATGTCGCGGGCGGAAATGGGAACCCAATTTATTTCTACCCGGACGGATCGGGCCGTGATCTCAACGGAGCAGTGAACAATGGTGTCGTGTACATGGCTCGTCCAGGAGAAATTGGCAGTTGCCGCGCTATCTCGATGTGGGGAACAACTGGTCGTTTGAAGGGCTGGCAACTGAGGCCGGTTGCGGCCGGCGGTTACATCTGGGGGCTACAGTAAATGAAAACTACCCGAAAAGCGTCAGTGCCAAACAAGTCTCGCGAGCGGGGATTCTCGCTCATCGAAGTGGTCTGCTCCATGTTCATCTTGACAATCGGCTTGGTGAGTTTGCTGGGCGTCTTCGCTCTCTCCATGAAGACAACGCAAACAGCGCAGCAGGACATCATCGCGAAGCAACTGGCCAACGAGGCCATGGAGAGTATCTTCACGGCGCGCAACACGGCACAGGTGCAGTGGCTGCAAATTCAGAACGTAGGCGCGGGCACCAATCCCGATGGAATATTTCAAACTGGAATGCAGCCCATTAACAACTCGGGCGCGGACGGAATTTTCGGCACCGTCGACGACATCACAGCTGGAGGACAGATTCTCTATCCGCCGGGCTCCGACGGCCTGCCCAGCACGGCACATCCTATGCCACTGACTACGTACCAGCGCAGCGTCCAGATTACACCGGTCATCCGCGCTGGCCTTCCGCTCTCGACCCTGCGGACGCTCCGGATTACGGTGCAATACAACACAGCTCAATACTCCACGCCAAAGACCTATGTTTTGACGGGCTTTATTTCCCAGTACCGGTAAAGGACAAAGCCATGCGACCGACGCAATCCAATTCGAATCGCGGTTTCACCCTGGCCGAACTGATGGTCTCCATGGCACTCGGAGCCATTGTGCTGGGCGCCTCGGTGCAACTGTACACCCGCGCTGTTGACGGCACATTCACAGTAACTCAACGAGCGGAAATGCAGCAGGATGTTCGTTCCGTCCAGAACATCATCGAGAAAGATATAAGTCTGGCCGGATCGGGCTTGCCTCCTGGGGGAGCTGGCCTGGTTACTGGAACAGGCATCAATCCCAAGTACGGATGCGATCAGGCTGCCTGCTACATCAATAACGGTAACGGTCAGGTCTTCCCGGCCAATCAGCTCTATGCCATCACGCCGGGGCGCACCCTTGGACCGATGATTGTAGCAGCTCGTGGTGCCACCGACGTGATCACGGTGGCCTACGCCGACACCACCTTTCTGTTGAATCTGTACACCACCACCATCAATGGACCCAACGGCACTACTGTCACCTTTACCGCGCCAGCCGTGCCTCCAGTTCCGGCACCGCAGGCCGTGAACTCGCCTGCCGTGGGCCTGCAGGTAGGCGACCTCGTTTTATTCGGGGCTGGGAACGCCATTGCTGAAGTCACGCAGGCCGTGGCTGGAAATGGACCTTACACCGTTACATTTGCCGACCCTGACGCGCTCCGCCTTAACCAAGCTATTTCCGCAAGTGGAAATCTTAGAAAGCAGGTGGGTGTGGCAGGCCTGATCGCCACCCGCATCTGGGTAATCACCTACTACATCGACAATACTGGAGCTTCACCGCGCCTGATGCGTCAGGTCAATGGAACAGCTCCTGTTGCCGTAGCCGAAAACGTCAACGACATGCGCTTCACGTACGACACGTATGACCCGAACGGTAACTTGTTAGTGGCGCAGGACGCAAGTCTCGCTCAGCCCGTTCTCCCCAACAATATTAGAAAAGTAAATCTGAGTCTTTCGTTTCACAGCCCGCTGCAAGGCACCAAGGGATACCAAGGCTTCAATATTCAGACTTCAATTAGTGCGCGCAACTTGAGCTTCAAAGACCGCTACCAATAGGGCACATACATATGGAAAACTGGACAAACAATCGAGGAATGCTTCAACGCCAGCCGAGGTCAGGCGGGTTTACGCTGATCGCTTCGCTAATGCTCATGCTGCTTCTTTCGGGTCTCTCCATCGGTCTTCTGATGATGGTGAACACGGAGAGCCGTGTCGGCAACAACGATCTCCAGAACAACCTTGCGTACCATGCCGCTGAAGGTGGCATGGAACAGATGACCTCTGATCTGGCCAACGCTTTCCAAACCATGCAGGCGCCGTCGCCCGCCGTAATCTCCGCCCTCAGCAGCTATATGCCTCCGCCGGACCCGGTGAACAACGTTCAATTCACGGAGTACACCCTTACTGCCGCAACCAATCCCAACGGCACGCTTGCTGCGACCTACAGGCAGATTGGGAGCGGTGCGAACCAGGGTCTGTTTGCACAGATCATCCCTGTTACTTTGACCGCTGCCGCGCAAACTTACTCGAAAGACCAAGTTCGTATGCAGCGCACGGTTGAAATAGCGCTCATTCCTGTGTTCCAGTTTGGTGTCTTTTCGGAGAGCGACCTCGGCTTCTACGCAAGCCCGAACCTTGATTTCGCCGGTCGCGTCCACACCAATGGCAACTTGTTTCTTGGCGTAAGCAATAGCGCCTCCATCGCATTCCACGACAAAGTAACCGCCTTCGGAGACGTAGTACGCCAACAGCTGCCCAACGGGCTTCCATCGGCTACCAACAACAACAACGGCAACGTGAACATCTTGACTGCCTCTGGTGGGTGCGACATTTTGCCGAACGCCTTTGGCGCCAATCCAGGTCCGAAATGCCGCTCCCTGGCACTCACCGAAGGCAGTGTTCAAGCAGGCCCGGGCTCGACAGCCAATCCATCGTGGCCGACCATTTCCGGCAGCACCTACACCGCCTGGCTCGCCAACGCGGCTACCGGCGTCAAGAAGCTCAGCCTGCCCTTCGTCGGTGGCGGCGCGCAGGCTTTCGAAATCATCCGACGGCGTCCTAACGCGGCGGAACTACCAACTTCCGCAGTTGGCCAATCCCGCTTGTACAACCAGGCTCAAATTCGAGTCATGCTGAGCGACACGCCAGCGGAAAATCACCCGGACGGCAGTGCTGTCGACGCTCAGGATATCCGGCTGGTCAGCCAGCTCCCACCTGCCCTCCTTGCAGCGGGACTCTATCAGACTCAGGGCCCCCCTCCTATTGACAAGCAGCTCGGCGTCAACATGGGAGGCAATGTCTACTACTTTGGAGAAGCCACGCAGAACACTCTTTATGAACCAGCGGGCGGCGGTCTCGTGACCCCCTCTTATTATCACCCGCCGAACAACGTGACTCCCTACCCCGTTAACTTCCCCGCAGCCACTGCCTTCGCCGGAAACAACCCGGAATGGCCGATCATCGACGGCTACCTGCGCGTGGAGTACGAAACACCTGCAGGCGCTTGGGTGCCCGTCACTAACGAATGGCTCAACCTGGGGTTTTCTCGCGGTATGCTATCGCCTAAAACTCCAGGCAGCAATCCTGTGAATCCTAACGCAGTTTTGATCTTCCAGCAGATCGCAGATCGCGATGGCAACGGCGCGGTCAACGGCACTGAACTAGCGAATCCAGTGAACGCCAACTCGCAATATTACTGGTACCCCATCAACTTCTACGATGCGCGCGAAGGGGAAATTCGTGACGCATTCAACGGCGGCTCCTGCACCGTCAACGGAGTCATGAACGCCGTGGAATTGGATGTCAACAACCTGAATCGATGGATCAATGGAGTCATCGGTGTAACGGGCGCCAACAAAATTAACACGGTCCAAAACAACGGTTACATTCTCTACTTCTCCGACCGTCGCGGCATGCAGATGAATACCCCTGGCGGAGCCGTAGCGCTGAACGGTGAGTACGGATTTGAGGACACCATCAACTCTTCCACCGCCGCCGGCACACCGGACGGCGTTCTAGAACCGAAACCAGCCACCACCCCGTCGCCGGAAGACGTCAACGGCAGCGGCTTTTTGGAAAATTACGGCGCCTACAACGTAGGCGATGGTTTTGGGATCAACACGCACAATGCACCTTACGACCCCTATAGCAATCGCATTGCAAGCTGCTTGGCCGTCGGACGCAAGAACCGCGTAACGGGTGCCCGCCACGTATTGAAACTGGTGGACGGCTCATTGGGTAACGTGCCGGTTGCTCCGACCGTCCCGCCGGGCGGATTCACGGTAGCCTCGGAGAACCCGGTCTATGTCCAGGGTGACTACAATTCCAGCGCCGCCGACCCGACCTGGACCAATCCAGCAGCCGCAGAGCCCGCGCATTCATCGGCGGCCATCATTGCCGATGCTGTCACCATGCTCTCGAACAACTGGGATGACCGCAGAAGCTTCATCAACGCCTCAGCGGGCCCTGCCGGAAACCGCACGGCCGTCACGAGCTTCTATCGTGTAGCGGTTGCCGCTGGAAAAAACATTAACTTCCCGAGTCCTGCATTCTCGGGCGGCGTCAACTACGGCTTTGGTACCGACGGTGGCGTACACAACTTCTTGCGCTTCCTGGAAGACTGGAACCCGGGGCCACAACAGACCCTAAACTATAAGGGATCGCTCGTCAGCCTCTACTACTCGACCTATGCAACGGGCGTATTCAAGTGCTGTAATTACGTCGTGTACCTGCCGCCGTTACGTAATTACAGCTTCGATCCGCTGTTCGCGCAGCCGCAGAACCTGCCGCCAGGAACTCCGCTGTTCCGCGACGTGGATAATCTTTCGTACCGGCAGGACTTTACACCGTACTAAACACCAGGTCAGGCCCCGAATCCGCTCAGCGGATTCGGGGCTTTTCTTTTGTACGAGTCCTTGTTTGTGTGGGG
>JAYVEP010000242.1:0-3222 GCA_043749225.1 Acidobacteriaceae bacterium | reverse complement strand
CCCCCACATTAAAAACGTGAACGCTGGCTCCGTGGGCGCCTACAATATTTTGAGCGTGTCGCGAAATCAACTCCAGTAGGACGATGGGCCGGCTTCGTGAGATCACTTCAAAGCTGTTCTCTGCGTATTCTTCCACTCGCGCCACAACCGCTGGCGTGAGCTTGCCCCGCCGCGTGTGGCGCCCGGCCTGAAGAATCCCTAAAACCTTGGTGCCTCGCTTAATGGGGGCCCACACGCGAATGAGGTCTTTGTGTCCGAAACGATCATAGATCTCTCGGTCGAAGCGGTCATCCCATCCCTCGATTACTTCTGTTCTTCCGGATCTTACAAGATCGGGAAGTAGAGCTTTGGGGTCACTCAATAAGAAACTGGCTCGCCGCATCCACCCTCGCGGAACATTTCGGCCTCTTTCATGCCGTATCCGTTCCTGGTATTCGTCAACCATCGAGATGACCGCGAAATCAAACTCCAATTGACCAGTGAGGTCGCGGAGAATGCCCTCAATTGCTTCATCGTCCAACTGAAGTTCCGCAGTCTTGACACTGATTTCCCGAAAGCCCTGAATCACGAGGGACCGTGCGATGGCGCTTCCCGCGTTATCCGCCAACGAAGCCAGGAACGTCGCCGCATTCTCAGCTTCTTCAGGAGGGCTATCGACAGTTGCGAAAAGTAAAGCGAAGAAAGTGCTGCGACTCTTGATTGCAACTCCGGCGAGCATTCCATCGCGCTCAACACCGCTGGATTCAGCGCACCTGGCTGCCAATTCACGCAGACGCTTGTGCTCGGAATCCGACAGATCACCACCCTTTGGTTGCAGTTCCAACTCGATAGTGTTGGATAAGTAGCGCCAGACGCCCCCGTTTCGAGCGTTGGCGAGATCACCAATCTTCGAAACTGTCAGGTCGAGAATCTGTGATTCGTCGGAAAGTTCCCCAAGTTGCCTCCGAAGATCGTACAGCGCTGTCAACTCCTTTTGCCTGCATCCCAACTGGAGCTGAAATTGCTTAGACCGAAACTCAAGGTCGGCGTGCTCGGCGTGCTGTAACCGAGTCAAAATCATAGCCACGATCCCGGTCACGAGCAGATATGACGTGCGCCAAAGAAACAGCACCAACCCACCCTGCAGGGGGTCGCTAACCCAGATCGCGAAGGGAACAGCAAGGCCAAGCATGGCCGCGAACCATCTGACCCGCAAGTACTCCGCGCCTACTAAGAGCGGAAAGAAGTACAGCAAGAAGATATCCGATTCTAGTTGTGGGCGGAGATACCGGGCTGATGTAATGAAGACCACGTCAGCAAACGCCGTCAATTCCCAAGCTAAACGAACGGTCGCCCAACTCTTGATACGCCAAGACAAGAGGATGGCTTGGCTAGCGACTAGGCCCACTGTCAACAAAACCGAGAGCCTTGAAGCATTGGGCGTGCTCCCATACCACAGCGTCCAGACTAAGGCTCCAACGAGGAGAAATCGAAGATAGAACAGGTAGGGTGCGGTACCAATCGTGCCCGCCGCACGGCGTGCATTTTTGGTAAGGAACGATTTCCAAAGCTTGTCAATTCTCTTGATCAACTCGCCGAGTATATCATTATTAAGTCTTCATTTTACTTCCAATGACGGCGCATAGAACTCGAACCGTGCAAGTCTCTAATTCCTTTGATGAAAACGCAGTCGGTTTGCTCTCTATGACCTTCTCGACGTGTATTGTCAATTGACCACGCGCCAAACTACGCCTGTTTCCACCGCCCTGGTCGCCCCGATTCTTTCCCTCTTCGCAAATTTCTGCTTCGCCTGACTGATGCGAACTTTAGCATTCACAAAACCCAAAAATAAATATTTTCGCTCCTAAACCCCAGAAACCACACAACCCACCCACCTCAACCTGCTAGAAAACTAGCAGCTTTCTTCCTCCACCCCTGGTATAACCAAATCGGCCAAGCCGGCCAATCAATCGACCGCACAAAGGAGACTCCACCATGGCCACTGAACGCCAACTCGACGCCAACCGCGCCAACGCTCAACGATCTACCGGACCTTGCACCGAAGCAGGCAAATCCGCCTCCTCCCGCAACGCCTCCACCCACTCCCTCACCGCCAAAGGACTCATCATCCTCCCCGGCCAGGAAGACGCCTTCGCTCAAACCGAATCCGGAATGCGAGCCACCCTCATCCCCGACGGCCCCCTTCAGGAAATCATCTTCACCCGCGCCCTCGAATCCGCCTGGACCCTCCATCGCTGCCGCCTCGCCACCTCCGATCTCTATAACTGGGTCGCGAAAACGAAACCGTCCATGGACCCCTTGCTCGACAACGACAACGAGGTCCGCTACAGCCGCATTCAACGCTACGCCCGCGAAGCCGAAAACTCCATGTACAAAGCCATGCGCGAACTGGGCAAATTACAGGAAGAAGCCAGCTATCGGCAACAGGCATTTCCCCTCACTCAGGCCCAAACCGACAGCGCTGAACTCTTCGCCCAAACGCCCCACGCAATCTCCCAAGTCTGCAGTTTCAACCAGGTGATGAAGAGCATCGTCGCCAATTGCCGGAACGAAGCCAAATCCAACCGCATTCGTGTGGTCGCAAAAAGCACACCGCCGCCCAACCAGTCCGTTACCCCAAACGAAGCCAATCCAGTGGCCGAGCATCTCTTGCACCATGCCGCCGCAGCCTGATCCGAATCATGCAAGGGTCAACCCTGCCTCTCAAAAATCGAGTTCGCAGTCTTTGGACTCCCAGATATTTGACAACTGAATCGTTCCCTCAGGCACGCGCAACATCCGTGTCCCATCTCCGTTCATCCGGCGGCCAATCAGAACGCCCTCCTCACCGCCCACTCCAAACCTTGCTAATATTAAAGCGGTACTCCTACTCCGTGCCAATTCATCGCACAAATGTTTTGGAAGGTCTGCTTTCAAAACATCCGTGGGAGCCCGGTGAACATTTGAGTGCAGAATAGAATACGAGTCCTGGTGGCTAAGCCCGGCCTCGACGGCCATGACCGGGGCGCGAAGGTCATTGCTCGCTCTCTGCGCGACGCGGGCATGGAAGTCATCTATACCGGCTTGCGCCAATCCCCTGAAATGATCGTCAACGCGGCACTCCAGGAAGACGTTCAGGTCATTGGCATCTCCATCCTCTCCGGCGCTCACAACGCCATTGTTCCCGAAGTCATGAATCTTCTTCATCAGAAGGAGATGAATGACGTCCTGGTGATCGTCGGC
>JAYVEP010000241.1:0-22102 GCA_043749225.1 Acidobacteriaceae bacterium | reverse complement strand
CTGCGTCAGCTGCGACCGGCCAAGATCGTGGTTGCGGTCCCGGTTGCGCCGCCATCTTCACTGGCTTCTTTGCGATCTCTTGCGGATGAAGTGGTCTGTATCACGGTGCCAGAGTCTCTCTATGCCATCAGCCAGTTCTACGAAGATTTTAACCAGCTCACGGATGAGGAAATCCTGGCGCTGCTGACCCGCTATCGGGCACAAATCTTACGCGCACAGTAACGGAGCCAATGCGGAGAGAGCGCCGAAAGCCTTCGGCTAAGTTTCAGCTCACGTCGCGCCTCCTGTACCTACCCGCAGGTTCTTGCTAAAATAATTAGTTCTTACCCAGGACCCCGGAGAGACAGATGGCGTACGTTATTGCGGAACCCTGTATTGGCACCAAAGACGCGGCTTGCGTGGATGCATGCCCAGTCGACTGCATCCACCCGAAGAAGGACGAGCCCCAATTCGAGGGGGCCGAGATGCTCTACATCGACCCGGTAGAGTGTATTGATTGTGGCGCGTGCGTGCCGGTGTGCCCGGTATCGGCGATTTTTGCGCTCGACGATCTGCCGGAAAAATGGAAAGAATACGCTGAGAAGAACGCGAAATATTTCGGGCGCTAAGCGTCTTCGTTAGGTTCAAGGGGCGCATGTCTGCGGATGTGCGCTCTTATTGTTTCCGGCTTGCTCTCGATGGAATTGCATCTGCTTCAGTGCTGGTTTCCCACGTTGCTCTTGGTCGCGTAGAATTGTTGGTTACCTGTCGTTGCTGGGCCGAAGAGGGTTGAGCTAATCGGGCAAAGCTAGCGGGCAAGCTGTCGGGGCAAGAGCTGTGAACCATGGCGCTGAAAGAGTCTGAAGCCATCGTGCTGCGTACTTATCCGATGCGCGAGGCTGATTTGCTGGTTACGCTCTTCACGCGGCAGGATGGCAAGGTGCGCGGGGTGGCGCGGTCGGCGAAGAAATCGCGCCATCGATTTGGCGGAGCGCTAGAGCCGTTAACGCTGGTGCGGGCGGTTTACGAAGATCGCGAGCGGCAGGAACTGACGCGACTCGATTCGTGCGAAGTGATCGCCTCGCCGCTGACGGATGAGATGAGTTATCCGCGCGTGGTTGCTTTGGGCCATGTGGCGGAATTGCTGGACGAAGTTTTGCCGGATCGTGAAGTGAATGATGCGTTATTTCGGCTCACTGTTTCTGTATTGGAAGCTTTGCGTGGAACCGAAATTTGGATGCCGCTGACGTATTTTGAATTGTGGCTGACGCGGTTGACAGGCTTTTTGCCGGATCTTACGGCCTGCGTGGAGTGTGGTCTGGATTTGGAAAGTGAAGTAGCTTTTTATCATTCGCTGGTGGATGGTTTGATGTGCTCGGAGCATAAGAGGCTGGCATCTTCGCGGCTTTCAGTAGATTCGCGGCGCTGGGCGGTACAAATGTTTCGCGCGCCTGTGGCCTCGCTGGGAGCGCAGCCTTGGCCGAAGTCTGTAGGTGAAGATTTGCGCAAGTTCCTGATGCAAATTGTGCAGCGACACCTGGAAAAGAAGCTCACAACGCAACCGATGCTGGCAAAGCTGGACTGAAACGACATTCATGAATGCGACTCCTCAATCGACGATTACAAAAGCGACGCCTCCAACTTTCCAGGAATTAATCCTGCGCCTGCAATCCTTTTGGGCAGCGCGGGGATGTGTTTTACAGCAGCCGCACGACGTGGAAGTGGGCGCGGGTACGATGGCGCCGGAAACATTTCTGCGCGTGCTGGGTCCGCATCCTTATAAGGTGGCCTACGTGCAGCCGTCGCGGCGTCCTGCCGATGGTCGCTACGGAGAAAATCCCAATCGCCTCTTCAAGCACATGCAGATGCAAGTCATCCTGAAGCCTCCGCCGGAGCGTGTGCAGGAGATTTATCTCGAGTCGCTGGAAGCGCTTGGCATTGATTTGCGCAAGCACGATTTGAAATTTGAAGAAGACAACTGGGAGTCGCCGACGCTCGGCGCATGGGGAATCGGCTGGCAAGTGATGCTGGACGGTCTCGAGATCACGCAGTTCACGTATTTCCAACAGTGCGGCGGTATTGATCTGGATCCCATGTCGGCGGAACTGACTTACGGATTAGAACGCATTGGCGCGTTTTTGCAGGATGTCGACCGCATCTACGACATCGTGTGGGCACGCGATCCCGATACGGGCAGGGAAGTGAAGTACGGGGAAGTGCGTCTGGCGGATGAGTTGCAGTTTTCCGTTTATAACTTTGAAGCGGCGGATGTGGAGAAGACGTGGGAACACTTCCGGCTGTATGAAGCGGAGTGTCATGCGCTCATTGAGGGGTACGGAGCGCTTCTCAAGGACATCAAGTTGCGGCTTAGCCTTGATGGTCCTGGTGCTGACGTCGCCGGACTGCTTCGTGACAAGCAGCGCTTTTCTCTACTCGGCGCCTACGACTTGTGTTTGAAGTGCTCACATCTGTTCAACATTCTTGATGCACGGGGCGCGATTTCCGTTACGGAACGCGTGGGCGTGATTGCGCGAGTCAGAAATCTTGCTGTGGGAATTGCGAAGCACTGGGTAGATCAGCAAAAGGCCGCTCAGGCAACTGAAGTTCAAGCGCCCAACGATCAGAAGAAAGAGAAGGTGCCCACCCATGCCTGACTTCTTGCTGGAAATTGGAACGGAAGAAATCCCAGCGCGGATGATAGAGGAAGCTGCTGGAGCGTTGTGGGCAAGTGTCCGAACTCTGCTTGAGCAGGAGCATCTTTCCAGTTATACCGGTGACCCGGCGAATTACGGATATGTCTTTTCGACTCCAAGGCGTCTGGCTGTAGTTTTCCCGCAGGTCATGGACCGCCAACCTGACAGCATTGAGAAAGTAGTGGGGCCATCGCTGAAGGTGGCGTACAAGGACGGTGCCCCGACGCCTGCTGCCGATGCATTTGCCAAGAAAGTTGGTCAACCTCTAGACAAGATCGGCAAGATCGTTACTCCGAAAGGTGAGTACCTTGCTGCAAATGTCGCCCGCCTTGGTCGTCCGGCGTTGGATTTGCTCGCTGAAATGCTTCCGAGTGAAATCTCCGGCATCCCATGGCCCAAAAGCATGTTCTGGCGTAAGCCGACTGAGCGTTTTGTGCGCCCACTTCGCTGGCTGGTGGCCATGCTGGATGAACAAGTCGTGCCTCTTGAGTTTGCTGGGATTCACGCTGGAAATACTTCGCGCGGTCATCGCATCATCGGGCAAGAAACGTTCCAGATTGCGAAGCCCAGCGCTTATGTCGATGCTTTGCGCGCAGCCAAAGTGGTCGGTGCGGCCGAGCGCGAGCAAAGAATCCGCAAAGCTCTGGACGCTGCAACCCGAACGATTCCCGGCGCTCGTTGGCGTGACGATAACGATCTACTGAAGACCGTCATCAATCTCACGGAATACCCAACCGCGATTCTGGGAACCTTCGAGCCGGAATTCTTAACCTTGCCGGATGAAATTCTCGTCACTGTGATGCGCGATCATCAGAAGTACTTTGCCATTGAAGACGCCGACGGCAAATTGCTGCCGTATTTTCTTGCTGTTCTCAACACGGAAAGCGATCCGGATGGCCTGATTCGTCACGGCAACGAGCGTGTGCTGCGAGCGCGCTTCAATGATGCTCGCTTCTTCTGGCAGACGGATCAAAAACATTCCCTGCGCGACCGCGTGGAAATGTTGAAGACCGTTACCTTTCAGAGAGATCTCGGTAGCTACTACGACAAAACGATTCGAGTGCAGCGCCTTGCGAGTTGGGTTTCGGAGACCATCAAGCAAAGTGGACAGGAGATTCGTCCCGGCGTTGTTCACAAGGCCGCGGTCATGGCCAAGGCCGACCTCACTACCGAACTGGTGAAAGAATTTACGGAATTGCAGGGCATTGTCGGCGGCCTCTATGCGAAAGCGCAACCGCTCGATGCGGACCTGCCTGAAGCAACACGCTTTGCTATCGCAGACGCGATTTACGATCACTACAAGCCGGAGTCGATGGACGATGCCACTCCTCGCACCATGGAGGGTGCAGTGCTTTCCATCGCGGATAAGGCAGATACCATCGCCGGCATGTTTGCTCTCGGATTGCAGCCAACCGGTTCGAAAGATCCCTTTGCTCTGCGGCGTCAAGGCAATGGAATCGTCAGGATCATCGCGGAGAGAAAGTTTCCGTTGAGTCTTGCGCGCCTCATGGAAAATGCGGGTGCGGGATATCGCGGATCCGAAGCAGAAAAGAAGTTTCCCGCAACCGTGAATCATTCCTGGAACATCGACGGATTTCTAAAAGAGCGTTTGGAGTTCTACCTTAAGGAAGTCCGTGGCTATGCCTACGATGTGGTGAATGCCGTGCTAGCCGCGGGTTCCGACGACCTTGCGGATGCGGAAGCGCGCGCAGAAGCAGTCACAAAGGTGCGCCCATCCGCCGATTTTGAATCCATTTCCGTCGCTTTCAAGCGCATGAAGAACATCTTGCGTCAGGCTACGGAAGCAGGGAAGAAGCCAGCGGAAACTTTGGATCGTGAAGCCCTGCCGCTCATCGCCAAGGACCTCGCGGACCAGATTGGCCCGACTGGAGATATCGTAAAGCGACTGAGTGTAGCAAAAAAACATTCGGAAGCTCTGCAGGAGCTTTCCAAGCTCCGTCCATGGATTGATCACTTCTTCGAAAAGATCATGGTGATGGTAGAAGATGAGCGAGTTCGTTCCAACCAGCTTGCGCTGTTGCGGGATTTGCTGGGAGAATTCTCCGCAATCGCCGATTTTTCAGAAATTGTGACTGAAGGAAAAGTTTGAGATAAATCCATCCAAATCGAGGCACTCGTTCATGAGTATGCGCGCTTTGTCGCAAGGTAACGTTCACGTCATGTCTTCCAATACCACAAAATACGTCTATTTCTTTGGTGGCGGCGAAGCCGAGGGCAACGGCAAAATGAAAGACGACCTCGGCGGCAAAGGCGCTGGGCTTGCTGAAATGACTAACGCGGGTTTACCCGTCCCTCCCGGTTTTACCATCCAAACAGAGGCCTGCCGCGAGTATATGAAGACCGGCAAAGTTTCGTCCGCCATCAACGGGCAGATGGATGAAGCTCTCAACCGGCTCGAACAATTGCAAAAACAGAAACTGGGCCGTGGTGAAAACCCTCTTCTGGTCAGCGTCCGTTCGGGCGCCAAGTTTTCCATGCCTGGAATGATGGATACCATCTTGAACCTCGGCCTGAATGATCAAAGCGTCCTGGCGCTGGCCGAGATGACCCGCAACCCACGTTTTGCGGCCGATTCCTACCGCCGTTTGATTCAGATGTTCGGCAGTGTCGTGCTGGAAATTCCGAAATCCGTGTTCGAGGAAATCTTTGACGCCACCAAGAAACGAAAGAAAGCCAGTCTCGACACGGATCTGGATGCGAAAGCCTTGCATGGCGTGATCGCTGACTACAAGAAAGCCGTCAAAAAGAGCACCCAGCGCGAGTTTCCGCAGGATCCGTATGAACAGCTGGTCTTGGCTCGCGAAGCCGTGTTTAATTCATGGAACAACGATCGAGCGAAATACTACCGCCGCATCAACAATATCTCCGATGACATTGGAACCGCCGTGAACGTGCAGGCCATGGTTTTTGGCAATCTCGGCGAAACCAGCGGCACCGGCGTAGGCTTTACTCGCAACCCGGCTACGGGAGACAAAGAGTTTTACGGTGAATTTCTCCTGAATGCCCAGGGAGAAGACGTCGTCGCTGGTATCCGCACTCCGGTGCACATTCTCGAACTCCAGCGGGTGATGCCCGAAGTCTACGATCAGCTGCGGGAAATCACCTCACGCCTGGAAAAACATTATCGTGACATGCAGGACTTCGAGTTTACGATTCAAGAAGGCCGCCTGTATATGTTGCAAACGCGAAACGGGAAGCGTACCGGACGCGCGGCTGTGAGAATCGCGATTCAGATGGTGGACGAAGGCCTGATCACCAAGGAAGAAGCTATTTTCCGCGTAGAACCGAACCAGCTCTACGATTTTCTGGTTCCTCGCCTGGACGAGAAAAGTACCAAGATTGAGGTTCTCGCAAAAGGGCTTCCCGCTTCTCCCGGCGCTGCTGTTGGGCAGATTGTCTTTACCGCTGACGCTGCCGTGAAGAAGGCCGGCCCCGGCGACAAGCGCATGCCTGTAATTCTGGTGCGCTCGGAGACAACTCCGGAAGATATTCACGGCATGCAAGTCGCTGCAGGAATTCTTACTTCCCGTGGCGGAATGACCTCGCATGCCGCCGTGGTTACGCGTGGTATGGGCAAATGCTGCGTAGTCGGCGCCGGCGATTTAGCCGTCAGTGAGAAAAATAAGGAGATGCGCGTCGGCAATCAAGTCTTTCGTGAAGGTGACTGGATTTCGGTAGACGGAACAACCGGGCGCGTCATCAAGGGCAGGCTGAACACGCTGGCTGCCTCGCCTGACAATTCAGAGCTGCAGATCTTTATGGCATGGGCAGAGCCGTTCCGTCGCCTGCGCGTGCGCGCCAATGCCGATATTCCGCCCGACGCCATTCAGGCGCGCGCCTTCGGAGCGGAGGGTATCGGTCTCTGCCGCACCGAGCACATGTTTTTTGCGGCCGACCGCATTCCTCACATGCGCGCCATGATCATGGCCAGAAACGAGAAAGACCGGCGCGTCGCCCTCAAGAAGCTGCTACCCATGCAACGTAAAGATTTCGTCGGCATCTTCCGCGTTATGGACGGCTACCCCGTAACGATCCGCACGCTGGATCCGCCGCTGCATGAGTTTCTGCCGCGTCGCGAAGAACTCATGGTCGAGATCGCCGTGCTGGAGGCAACTAAGCCGAAGTCTTCCAAACTCAAGGAATTGCGTCGAGTGTTGGCTCGTGTAGAAGAGCTGCACGAATTCAATCCGATGCTGGGCCACCGAGGTTGCCGCCTTGGTATTTCGTTTCCGGAAATTACGGAAATGCAGGCGCGCGCCATTTTTGAGGCAGCCATAGCGGTTGCTGGAGAAGGCGTCAAGGTTCTGCCCGAGGTCATGATTCCCCTGGTTGGTGGAGTCAA
The DNA here is from genome assembly GCA_043749225.1 of Acidobacteriaceae bacterium. Lineage (GTDB taxonomy): Bacteria > Acidobacteriota > Terriglobia > Terriglobales > Acidobacteriaceae > JANXUC01. The sequence goes on along the minus strand of JAYVEP010000241.1, from coordinate 15,067 downwards.
GGAGATGGCGAATCAGGCGGCAGTTGTTCGCCGGGTTGCCGAAGAAGTATTCACCGAGAAGAAGAAGCGTGTGGATTATATGGTGGGCACCATGATCGAACTTCCCCGCGCAGCTATGGTTGCGGGTGAAATCGCCGAGGAAGCGGAGTTCTTCTCCTTCGGCACCAACGACCTTACGCAAACTGCCTTTGGCTTCTCACGCGACGATATCAACCAATTCCTTCCGGCTTATCTCGAGGGCGGCATCCTCAAGAATGATCCTTTTGCTGTATTGGATCGTGATGGAGTAGGCCGCTTGGTTCGTTTGGCGACCGAGGAGGGACGCAAGTCCAGGAAAGGTCTCAAGGTCGGAATTTGCGGCGAGCACGGCGGCGAACCTGCTTCCGTTGAATTTTTCCATCAAACCGGCCTCGACTACGTTTCCTGCTCGCCATTCCGAGTGTTGACGGCAAGGCTGGCTGCCGCGCAGGCCGCCGCGTCAGATAAATTGAAAGTAGAAGGCGGCAGAACGAAGTAGTAGTCCTGGAAAGATGAGAATGCGGGATGGGGCTCGGATCCAGTTGCGGGCCCTTACTGCACTTTTTGCAATCGTTGAATCAATTTCTGTGCCAGGTTCTCTTGCGACTCCGACCACAGCACGCGCCCGGTCGCGCCACTATTCTTCTCCAGCTTGATGGTGAACTCCACAAGCTTTTGTATATTGGATTTCACGCGTTGATCCGCTTCCGCGTGCGCCCGCTTGTCCTCATAGAGAAAAGGAGTGTCCAGCCCAAACTCGATCTGAATCTGCCCGGTTTCTTCGGCAGTTTCTTCCTCAAAGTCCTCACCTTGCGCGATGATTTTTACAAGCGTGGGGGTTAAATGCCACAGACCGGTGTGTGAATCCGGCACCCAAAGGTCCCAGAAGGCGGAGAAGGCGCAGGCGTAATCCGAGTGCAAAAACTCGCTGGCAACATTGGCTGCTTCTTCAGCTGCGACGGGCGGCTCAAAACGTCGTTCGAAAATCGTTGGCTCGGACCAGGATACGGGATGCAGAGAAACGTAAGTCACGCCCTGACGGTGTTCTGAAAAAGAAAATTGCCGCAGCACCGAGACGGCGTGCCGAAGCATATCCGGTTCGCCAAAGCTAGAAAACCAAAGACTAAGATAGAGTTGGTCGGACATAGAGCGAATCTTTGCCAGGAAAACACAGTCGGATCAATGCAGGAGCCTGAGAAGATTGTACCGGAGGAGCCGCCTCGCGCTGCAATTGGCTTTGACAGCCTTCGTAAGGGCTTGTTAACATTGACTCTCCGGAGTTACACCTTCCAAAGCACCAGCGTCCCCGTCGTCTAGCCCGGCCTAGGACACCGCCCTTTCACGGCGATAACACGGGTTCGAATCCCGTCGGGGACGCCAAATTTATCAAGCACTTACAGGCACCCCAGTTTCCGTCGCGGTACGGATTACGGTACGTCTTTGTTTACGAGTAACGAGACGAAGCACTTTGCGGTGCGCCATCTGCTTCTCGTCCGACATTGCTTCGTCGTAAATGTCCATCGTCACTTTGATGGAGTTGTGACGCAACAGTCCTTGGACGACCTTGGGGTCGCCGCTATTCTGTCGCAGTAGCGTGGTATAGGAATGACGTAGCGTGTGCCACCCCTTGATTTTGATTCCTGCTTCAGTTGCGACAGGCTTGATGTGGTACTGCATAATGCGACTCATCCAGTACGGCTGCTTACCCTTCTTCTTGGGGCTGGCGAAGATGTAGTCGCTATCCTCGGCATAGGGCGTTTCCCTGCGCCAAGCCAACAGCTCCACGATGAGATCATCGTCGAGCGGGATGGGGTTTTTGGATTTCTCCGTCTTCACCGGTCCCACATGCTGCTTAACGATTGAGCGCCTTGGGGTCAGCTTCCTTTCCTCGAAGTCGATATCTTCCCACTTAACGCCGCTCAACTCTCCTCTGCGCAGTCCCGTTCCGAAATCGAGCAGAACCATAATGCGTTCTCGCGGTTGCAGAACCTCGAAAATGAGCTGAGATAGCTGATCCACGCCAAGACGGGTTGGAGTCAACAGACGCTGTCCACCCTGGCGAACAGCCGAGATGGGGTTTTTGTCGATCCATTCATAGCGAATGGCGTGGGCGTAGAGAACGTGCATAAGGTCTCTGATTTTCTTCTTGCTACCTGGAGCCAGCGGGTTTCCGTTTGGCTTCTTGAGCGTTGACAGCCAATCTTCCACAACAACTGCTTTCACTTCCTCCAACGCGACTTCACCCCATCGGGGAACGATCCACCTCCTTAAGTAGCTTCTGTAGTTGTCCTTGGTTGAGAAAGCACGGCGGCTCTTGGAATCTGTTTCCATCGAGCATTCTCTCTGCAACCAGTGATCCACTAGCTCCTTGAGGGTGTTCGGACCCTTTCCAGATCGGCGATCCAAACCAAGTCGCTGAACTTCCCTCCGTGCTGCGGCCTCGCTTCGGAATTCCTTTGCCAGGCCGAGTACACGCTTGCGTTCTGTTGGACGACCATCCGTTCCAGGCTCGTACCATCGATAGACCAATACAGCTCCGGACTTCCTTTGGATCGTGCTCAGAAAGCCGGTACTCGTGTGCCTCTTTCTCATTGATATCCTTTCCTTTCAGAAAGAGGCGGGCGGCGCTCCGAGTGTAGCTTGCCCTTCATCCACTCGTCTAGCTGAGAGATCTTGAAACGCCATGTTTTGCGCATCCCGTTTCCCCAGGGGTATGCGGGAACTTCGCCTTTACGCGCCTTTTCAAGGAGAGTCTTGGGTGCGACGTCGAGATACGCGGCAGCTTTATCGACGGAAACGTAGGGTTCGAAGTGTTGCGCTCCGCCGTTTGGAACCGGGACTGGCGACTGCATTGGCATAAGAAATCCTTATGGCTGCATTGGCTGCCGATGGAACTCTCCCCTCACGACACGGCTCACGTAGCCGTTCCCGAAGCCCACGAGCGAAGAGCCGGAGTTGTATACGGACAATGCTTGCCGCAGTGCTTCTTGACCCTCGCCATGAACGGCAGCGGCTTTCTGGTATTCGGTAGCGAGCAACCTTGCGCCAGCGTGGATGTTGGTGCAAGGGTCGAAGAGTTGATCGGGGGTGAGACCGAGATCGGCGGCGTGCTGCGTGTTGATCTGCATGAGGCCGATGCTGACGCTGTGTCCGTAACGTAGAAGCCAGTGTGTCCAAGCGCGGGCTTCTGCTAACGTTTGTGGCTGACGGGCGAGAAAGAATCCAGCGTTGCTGTGGCCGCGTTCTTGGGCGACGTGGCGCGGATAGTTCAGGCTGAGCGCGTAGGGGTGAAAATCAGACTCGGTCCGAGCGATAGCGCGGAGAGTTACCAGTGGTATTTCTGGGGCGCAGGTTGCCGCGAGCTGCGCGAAGGCGTCTGCGGTCAAGCGTTCGTTTGCTTCGCGGGAAGCGCGAGTTTGGGTAGCGCACAGCGAGGAGAAACTCAGAGTTACGGAGAGCAGCCGGATCAGCGCGAAATAGTGTGCTTTTGGCATACTAGGAATTCTCCGCCCACATTAGAGGTACCGAGAACAGCCGTGCCCAACTTGTTAAGACTGACGCGCTGGATCTCGGGGGTACTTGTGCCACGCGCCCAGTAGTCGTTGGCGATTCCGACGAGGATCGTTGGGTGCTGCGCGAACGAGGTGAGTTCAGGCCAGATGAGCAGTTGCTCGTAGCAGATGAGAATGGCGGCTCTCTGTCCCGCAAGATCATGTCCACCAAGGTCAACTGTGCCTTGCCCGTGCAGACGGAGCGGAATTCCGTCCGCGCTGAAAGGGTTCCACATGGATATTGGAACCGGGATGCGTTGTAGGAAATCGGTCGGGCCGTTCGCGCCTCGAATGACGACACTGTTGAACGGTTGATGGTTTTCACTGGCGGGTATGATTGCCCCGACGAGCATTGTCTTGCCGTCGCGCTGTAAGGTTTGAATTGTCCTGCCCCAGAATGCCTCGGTGGCTTCGGTCCAGTTCGAGACGACAGTTTCCGGGAACACGATGAAGTGAGCCTTGGAGTTCAGCGCCGTTTGCTGGATGAATTGGGCCGCGGAGTATTCCGCTAACGGCGATGCCGCGTCAAGGCCGACTCCGCCGAAGTGAGTGCTCACTGCTTCCCAATCTTCGGGTTGTGCGGGAGCTTGGTAGACGAGGTTGGCTGGCAATGCCGCTCCGAGTGCAAGTACGGGTCCCCACCGGGGAAAGCTGGCGAGCAAGCCCGAGAGAACCAACGTGAGAAGCAATCCAAACCATGCGGTGCCGGGGAACAGGATGCCAGCAGCGGTAAGAGGAGAAGCCACGCCAATAACTCCAAACGGGGGAATGGCGAGAATGACCAGGGTTAGCGGCACAGTGAAGAGCCGACGTCTCGTGTTGGAAGAGAAGAATACCGCCCACGGCAGCGCGAGGATGCCGCTTGCGGCTAACCAGAGCAGGACGACTTGAATGGGATTCGCGTGGTGTCCGAAGAAAACGGCAGCACCCGGAAGAATCTGCCAGGTGGCTCCAGCGTAGTCATACTGAATCGCTATGATAAGCATATATACGCATAACATAGTTGTCAAGCCCCCAGCCAAATATTTTCTGGCCCCAAGGAGCACCCTGTGACACCCGCATCCCCGGTTTACATCCTCGGCATTTCGCAGCACCGCTAAGTTATGAGGTCATTTTTGCCAAAGATGTTCGGAACACCTTCGCTCATGGCCTGTGGGATACAATGGCACCCTATTGCGGGGGACATGAAGTGTGGCGTCTCAACCTGGCGAAGTCACCGAGCTTCTAAAGCAACTTCGCTCCGGCCATCGGAACGCGGAGGAGAAACTAATTCCGCTCGTGTATTCGGAATTGCGCCGATTGGCTGCGCACTATCTGCGGGGTGAGCGTGCGGACCACACCCTGCAACCGACGGCCTTGGTTCACGAAGCCTACATCCGTCTAACAAAATTGCATGACCTGGACTGGCAAAGCCGGTCGCATTTCTTCGCGACGGCCGCAACCGTAATGAGAAGGATTCTTGTAGACCACGCGCGGGCGCAGATGGCAAACAAGCGAGAGGGCATTCGAGATGCAATCAGTCTTGAAGAGGAATTCGTTGTTTCGCCAAGCCGTTCGCCACAGCTCATCGCGCTGGATGATGCACTCAACCGACTCGCTACGATTGACGCTCGCAAAAGCAGGATTGTAGAGTTGCGATTCTTCGGCGGTCTTAGCGAAGAAGAGACTGGGGCGGTTCTGGGAATATCCGCACGCACTGTAAAGCGGGATTGGCGAGTTGCCAAGGCATGGCTTTATAGCGAGGTAAGTTGCGACCACTTGTGAGTTGAAACGATAGATGGGTTTCAGATTCATGTTGTTGAGGCTATAGACTACCGCCACCAGCCTGATATGTCGTCGGCCCGTTGGGAAGCCATCACGAGGATATTCGAGGGCGCGCTCGACATACCATTGAGCGCGCGGGCTGAGTTCGTCCGAAAAGCTTGCGGAGATGAGATCGAGCTCGAATCTGAGGTTCTCAGGCTACTCGCGGCAGATGAACGGGCTGGCAGCTTTTTGGAAAGCCCCGTACTCAGTACGCTTCCCCGCTTATCTCCTACCAATCTTCCTTCTTTGCTAAAGCCTGGCAGTGTGATTTCTGGGCGATTTGAGATCCTTCGTCTCCTCGGCCAGGGTGGAATGGGCCAAGTCTATGAAGCGTTTGATCTTGAGTTGAAGGGACGAATTGCGCTCAAGGCGATCCGCCCAGATATCTCATCCGATCCGCGCGTGCTCAACCGATTCCGGCGGGAGGTCCAACTGACGCGACGGGTCACCCATCCCAATGTCTGCCGAACATTTGACATCGACCGGCAAGCTTCCGACCCAGGCGCTGGAGTCGAAAGTGACATCACGTTCCTCACCATGGAACTACTGGAGGGAGAAACACTGGCGGATCTTTTGCGGCGTGAGGGCCGTTTGGGAACCGCAGAGGCGTTGCCTTTGGTCCGTCAGATGATTGAAGGACTGAACGCAGCCCACAAGGTGGGGATTATTCATCGCGACTTCAAACCCTCGAATGTTCTTCTTGTTCCGTCCAACGATAGTTGCCGCGTAGTAGTCACCGACTTCGGGTTGGCGCGCGCGATTCTCCCAGAGGGCGAACTTTCGGCTAAACAAGTCGCAAACTCCTTGACCGACAGCCAAGCACTACTTGGAACGCTGGTTTACATGGCTCCTGAACAGTTGGAGCGCGGCGAAGCGACGGTAGCCAGTGATATCTATGCTCTCGGTTTGGTGATGTACGAAATGGTCACCGGACAAAGACCCTTCACGGACCCGATCCCATTTGCCGAGGCAGTGAAGCGGATCAAGCAACCCGCTCCTTCCCCCAAGTTGCTCGTGCCAGATTTAGAACCAAGGTGGGAGGCGGTGATTTGCAAGTGCCTGGAGGCTGAACCTGAGGCCAGATTTGAAAATGTCCTTCGAGTGGCAGAAGAGATCACTCCCGTCGAGCAAGAATTTTCAGTTTTGCGATCCTCAGGTATGCAAGACCGGCATACACGCTCGCAGCTCGTGGCTCCGGCAAGCCCGCCACGCAAAGGGTGGCGCAAGCGGATGATCACTATTGTAGTATTCGTGGCCGTCGTGTCCCTTTCTGGTGTTTTTCTACGCCATTACATACGACAGTCTCCGATTCAGTTTGCGGAGCGTGACTGGATTCTTGTGGCCGATTTCAACAACCAAACCGGAGAAAAGGTGTTTGACCGCGTCGTAAGGGATTTGACCGTTCAATCTTTGAACCAATCCAGCTACTTGAACGTTGTTCCCCGGCTTACCGAATTGGAAGCAGCCAAGCGCACCGGTCTCAAGGAAGTCAATTCCATCGACGACAAACTGGGACGCGAGCTTTGTTTGCGCGAGAACTACAAGGCGCTACTCAGCGGCGACATCTTCAAACAGGGATCTCAATACGTTGTTGCCATGAAAGTGGAGGTGTCCGGAAGGCCCTCTTCCACTGTCTCCGACAGCGAAACTATCCAGTCGCCCGACGAGATTTTTGCAGGTATTGACCGACTCACGCTTCGTTTGCGGCGAACATTGGGCGAGTCCGTGTCCAGGATTGAGACTAATACCAAGCCTTTGGCACACGTGACAACTTCTTCCTTAAAGGCGCTTCAGCGATACTCGACCGCGCTTGACCTCTACGATTCAAGGGAATACACGCGCTCCATCGCGTTAGCAAATGATGCCGTCGATATAGACCCGAACTTTGCAATGGCGCACTTGCTACTTGGGCGAGCCTACGAACAAATGGGCGATGAGATCAAGTGTTATGCGCAGTTGGGCATGGCGCGTGCGGGAGCGGATCATGTGAGTGAGCGAGAGAAGCACCTCATACAAGCGGCTTATTTCTCCTCCCAATTGGCCAACGAAAAAGCTGCCGACGCGTATCAGCATTTGTTGGATATTTATCCTGATGACGTCGCCGCCTTGCGAGGCTTTGCAGAGGCGTCTTTCTGGTCGGGGCACCCAGAGGAGGCAATCAGATCCCTACAAAGAGCACTACGTCTGAGTCCAAACGACGTAGGTTGCTATGACAGCTTGATGACACTTCTCGTGCGAGCCAACCAGTTTCAAGAGGCACTCGCCGTTTACGAGCAAGCGCGGTTGCGCAAACTTGACAATTCGAGCCTCAACTTTGTGGCGGCTCTTGCCGCATGGGGTCAGGGCGATCTGCGGGCGGCCCAACGAATGTTCGACTCACTGGGCAAAGGGAGTACCGACTATTGGAAGGTTGTGAGTAAGCTCAATACTGGGAAACTCCTTGGTTATCAAGGTCGAGTACGTGAGGCAATCAACATCTTCCGGGAGGGGCTGATCTTAGTTCAGCGTCCAGGATGGGATGATTGGGTTCCGGTATTTCAATATCAACTAGCTAAGGCACAAAACGTTGCAGGCAAAAGCGGAATGGCCAACATCGAGTGTCGTAAGTATGGCGATGCAGCTACCGCAGTTCCAACGCCAGGAAATCTAGAACGAGCGGGCAGGCTCTTCGTGAAAATGAAAGATCTGCGTTCAGCTAAGAAGTTTAGAGTTTTGCTTGAAAAGCAAATGACTGACCATCGAGATGCTTTTTCCCAAATGGAGCTGCTTAACTTGGCAGGGGACATCGACCTAGCATCTGGCCGGATCGGATCGGCTGTTCGAGACCAAAACAAGGCTCTGGCTTTTTTGAAAAGCTACGAGCCCTATCTTTCGCTAGGTGAGGCCTGCGAACAGTTGAAAGATTGGAAATGCGCGATAGATGCATACAACAACTACATTCAGCGCAAAGGCGAAATATTGCGTGACGATGTCGGATCCGACTGGACCATCGCCCATTATTTGGTGGCCAGAGCCTATTTGAACTCTGGGAATCGATCATTGGGAATAGCTGAGTATCAGCAATTCATTGACTTGTTTTCTGCTGCCGATGCGGACTTGCCAATTTTGTTACAAGCAAAACGCGAATTCCCACAGTTGGGCAAGAATCGGTAGAACCATCCATGCTTCTCGCCAGTGAAATCGAGCCGCCGTGGGACTTCTCAACCCGATATATAGATCCGAACTCGTTAGATAAGATGTTCAACTCAAAACAAAAAAGGAGATTGTCATGGCAGCACCAGCGCAAGACCCTGAAGGTTGTGGGATACTCAACGAACTTTTCTCAAACGGGGATGTGCAATTCATCCCAATTCTCAAAAGGGACGTTGCAAACTCTACACCTCCACCTTCGACGATTGAAACGCACACCGTGTATTTCGTCGAGGTATTGTCCGGAACGAATCCGTGTGCTTCAACCGTCGGTGCCGATACAAAGTGTTACCTCATCAGAAGTGGTGTAAGCCATGATGGCAAGCTATGGGACTGGTATCTCATGAGCTGTCCGCATGGGCCGCCTTGCCTCTTCTTGCAGAATCTTTAGTCGTAGATTTCTACAGTCGGTGGGGTGGCGGCCCACTCCACCGACCGCGCAGAACACGCACGCCCACTCGATTTGTCTATAGCTTCTACGAAAACTCAACGCTAAGAAACTGACGAGAACCCCGTTTCTGCTGTCCCCTTTCCTCCCCATTCCTCGCCTTACTGACTGAGCACACGGACGTGCCCAACGGGAACTGTTTCCGTTGGCGGCGCGGGCCGCTGGTTCGCTCAGGGAGGCCATATGGAAGATCTGGTTAAAGCTTTGACTGTGCCGTTTGTCGCGGGGTTGATTGTGCAGCGGTTGCTGGAGATTCTCGACCCCATCACGATCAAGTTCATAAAAGACCCGAACATCAAAAAGATTGTGTTGGGACTAATTTCTTTGGGAATTGGGTGTGCGCTGTGCGGGTTCGCGCAGATAAAAATCTTCCACGAACTGCACCTGCTATTCCCAGACTTCCGCGAATTGCCCTGCTGGCTCGATGTCCTTGGCAGCGGAATCTTCGTTAGCGCGGGTACCGAGGGCTTCAACAGTCTGCTGAAGTTCGCCAATTACAAGAAAGAATCCAGCAAAGTCGATGCGGCTGACAAGCTCCAGCGGGTGGGTCAAGCTGCGCTCAAAGTTGTAAATCCGCAGCAATAGCGTCGCAGACATGGGCAGATGAAAGCGACCTTAAGCACCATGCCCGAGCGTTAGCGGGTAAGGTACAACACTTTGAAACGCTAACAATTCTGAAAAATTGAAGAGGAGAAAGCCATGACAAAAATCACTTCGTCCACCATCCTGAGCCTTTTCGCGCTGATCCTGCTCGCGCTGTCCGCGCCCGCCGTGAAAGCGCAAACCGCTCCGACTGCCCCACTGGACCCGCAGCTAGAAACGCCGAAGGAGCTCAAAGACACTTCCGGCGTGGATTGCTTCGACTACAGAGTCGACGTCCTCAGCCTGAAAGACAGAAATCACAGAATGTATTGGAAGCAGGATGATTGCATCCGGGTACATATCACCAGCAACCCGTTCCTGTTCAAATACGACCTCAAATTCAATGAGCAGCTTATAAAAGAAGACGATCCGCTGGGTGCGTTTGGAAAAACCTTGGGGATTAATACTAGCAGTGTGGGTAACAGTGGTGCAGTCACTGACACTCAGGCGGACAACACGAAAAAAGTTGCTTTGGGGGCGAATGCTGTGGAGCCGGCAAAAGATGCTGCAAAAATAGCAATCGAGAACTCGCCAATCAGCGACAGTCTGAAATACTCGCTCCTGGTGAAAACTGAGCGTTTGGCGCAGCTAAAGATGGCGGCTCCTGTTGGCACCGATGCCCTCCAACTGAAAACCTTAGATGACGCAAAGAGTCAAATTTCGAAAATCGACAAAAAAGCGCAACCTCCTCTCATCTCGGCATTGGAAAATCTTGCACAGGCACAGACTTCTCTTCCTTCGGGTCCAGGCAAAATTGAAGACTGGGAAACAGGTGTTCGAGAGTTGGAAGACAATGCCGATAAGATCGGTAAGGTGTTGCAATTAAAGACGAGCAGGTATGCTGATTTCAGTGCGGGCGTGCCCAGGCAGCTCAAAGAATTAGGTGACCAATCCGCCACCCCGGAAGTGACCCGCAATAAAGCCGAAACACTGCGGAACCACGCGACGGACCTGCTGAAGAAACTCTCCGGCGGTGTAGGCGATCCTCACGCGCCCGATACGTATGAGCCGGGCAACCAAGAGTTTGAGCAACAAATGCTGGGATTCGCTCGCCAGACTGCCCCGTTGCACGCAGAACTTGTCGCCGCCCAACGCCCTGCCGATGACAATTCTCCAGTCGCTCTGAATCTTCGCAATCAACTGGAAAAAGTTCATAGAGCCGCACAAAGCGTTGCTTTTGACGTATGCAGATACAAGGCCGAGCGCGACAACGATTTCGACAGCGTTCGCACCCATCTTTTAGTACCGCTTAACAAAGTACTGGATGAGCCGCTGGCTTTCGGCTACACCTTTGCCGCAGTCAAACGCGAGGGGCCATTTGGCGATCCTATGCTAGTTCAGATGGCGCTCACACGCGACGTGGTTCACCCCTTCACCACGGACGATACCAATACTCCGGTCAACACAACGTCTTCCTTCACATGCCCCAGCGACCCCACCGATATGTTCGAAAATGGTGCGGATTACAACACGTTCGAGGATTTCTTTACCGATAAGTTGAAGAAGGGCACCACCAACCTCTACACCCGCAACACAAACGCGCCCAAGCCGACCAGTGGAACCACGCCACCAACCACGCCCAAAGCACCAGCTCCCGATCCGGATGCCAACGTAGTGCTCAAGCAGCCCTGGTACTTCGGCAAAGCTCGACTCGTCCTCAGCGGCGGCCTGACTACCGGATTTCTTGGCAAGCAGGAATTCCAGCGCTCTGGTTCCATTACCGGTACGACTTCGCAGGCCGTGGTCGGACTCAAAACCGATACTCGCTACCGTTTCACACCCATGCTCTATGGACACACTCTCCTGTACTCAACGCGCCATGACAGCGACGCCTGGTACGCGACCTTTGGCGTTACTGCCAACTCCGACAGCAAAGGTACCAGCCCCGAGTTTCTGCTAGGCGGTTCGCGGAGTTTCGCTCAACAGAGATTTTTCTTCACCTTTGGATCCTATATCGGTGAAAAGCAGAAACTCGACGGCGGTCTGCAAGTGGGACAAGTCATCCCTGCGACTTTAACCGGCGAACTGCCCGTGACCAAGAGCTACCACGCGGGCTGGGGCTTCGGAATTTCGTATCGCTTCGCCAGCACCAAAGATCCCCAAAAGGACTCATCCGCCTCAACGAAGCAGCCAAGTAGCGGAACCAAAAAATCCGGCAACTGAGATATTTGGACAGTCGCCAACGGCATAACATCCTGCACAAAGGGGCTGCATTTCAGCCCCTTTGTCGTTCTAACAATGGCAGCGGGGCGAGGAGGTCTCCACTCCCAATCTCATCCCGGTGCGGCCTAAACGCGGCCCTTCTCACGTGCGGGCGAATTCCTATCTGCGGTGTGTCCTTGTGCCTTCGGCGTGGATCATCCCTCTTAAACCTTGGCAAAGTCCACCCACCCCGCGACGCAGAACCAGTTGACTCTGCTTACGCCCGCCATCTCCACTGCTGTTTCTCGCAAGCTGAGTCTCTCCATGGGTTGGTGAAGCTCGCTCCGCCAGTCCGCAACTTTCTGTTCTTGAGGCACATGTCTCCCTAGTAGTGCTCACCCCTGCGTTCGGACATCATGGGAGGCCAAAGGCGATCACGCCCGGCGGCGCGGCGCGCGGTTTTGCGCTGCGCTGGATGGATTCCTCTCCCCAAACAAGTTGTGGTCCCTCTCCATCAAAAACCGCGCTGGACCTTGGGAGTTCCCGGCCCCCATGTCCCTTCGGGCGGTATGTCCCGAACGCAGGGGCAATCCCATCAGGAGACACACCATGTTCAAAAACAGAGTAGAAATCATCGGCAGCCTCGGCCAAAACGCGGCTTTCACCATCACCAAAAGCAAAAAGCAACTCACCAAATTCAGCGTTGCCGTTAACAAGACGTGGAAAGACAAAGACGGCAATCCGCAGAAGTCAACGGACTGGTTCCCGGTGGTGGCGTGGGGTAACGTGGCTAACTTCGCCAAACAGTTGAAGAAGGGAGATCCAGTGCATGTTGAAGGCGAGCTGCGCACCGGGGAGTACACCAAGGACGAAGTAAAGCACCGCACCTATGAAATCACGGCTCGGACGGTCGTGAAGCTTGCCAAACTGGAGTCGCCGGGCGGGGACGAGGAGAACTCCGCGCCGGAGGAAACTGCCGCCTAACGCAGTAGCCACGATGGGGCGGCGCAGCGCCGTCCCATCGTTCAGTTTTTTCCAAAGCGGCTTCATGTGTCAAGTTTAATTGCTATAAAACTTGACATTATTCACTCAGCAGCCCATATTATAGGACATGGGAACAGCGACCCACGCCCCAGCCCGATCCCATCCCGTCATGAAATTGGTGCGGCACCGTATCGAGCGCGGCGGCGAGCGTCTCTGGCGCTTCGACGATTTCCACGGCCTACCTTTCTCAGCGGTCGCGCAGGCGCTTTCTCGCCTCACGCGACAGGGAACCATTGATCGCCTCAGCAAGGGTATCTATTACCGAACTCGCGAGACCCCCTTTGGGAAAAGCAGGCCCAATCCGGCTGCGGTTCGTAGACTAGCCTCTCATCGAAAGACTATGTTTCCATCGGGTATGGCGGCTGCTAACCTCCTCGGCTTCACCACGCAAATGTCGAAGCAAGGAGAGATTGCCACCAGCGCTCTTAGCTTGCCGAGGAAGCTAGTCGGTCACGACATCCTGATTCATACCCGACGACCCGAGGCTTGGGTCGGCCTCACAGAAACGGAGGCTGCTCTCCTCGACTTCCTGCGCTACGGCGGAAAGTTTAGCGAGCTGAGCCAGAAAGATACCGCGCGCAAATTGTTGACGCTGCTAGACGAGAGAGGCCGCTTTCACAGACTTCTCAAAGTTGCGGATTCTGAACCCCCCCGCGTCCGCGCCATGCTGGGTGCTCTCGGGGAACACCTTGGTACCAGTCGTCGACTTTTGCAGAAGCTTCGAGCTTCCTTGAATCCTCTGTCGAAATTCGATTTCGGAATGTTGGCGGCTTTGCCAAACGCAGGGGATTGGCAGGCCAAGGAGAAACGCTAACTTGAGACTGTTTGAGCATCCCGATTTTGAGCAGGCCATCCTTCAGGCCGCAGAATACTTTCGTGAGCGAAAACTGCGTCCAGCGATTATCGAGAAGGATTACTACGTTACCGAAGCTCTGCGCGTTATCGCCAACACCAGCGGTGGCAAAGTCATTTTCAAAGGTTGGACAAGTCTGGCTAAGGGGTGGAGCCTCATTCAGCGGTTTTCAGAAGACATCGACATCTTTCTTGATCCGACAGCGTTTCAACCGGTCTTGGGGAAGAACGCAATCGACCGAGAGCTGAAGAAACTTCGGGATGCAATGGGTCAGCATCCCGCGCTATCGTTCGTTGAAAACGAGAGCCAAACCATTGGCGGCTTCGGTCGCAACGACCGTTTCGCCTATGTGCAACGATTCGGTGGACCGGGTGAGGTTGCCAACCGGGTACTTCTTGAAGCTGGCACGGCCAGCGGGCGCGAACCGTCTGCTACGGTGGAGTTGCGTTCCTACCTGAGCCAGTTCTTGGAAGGAAAGAAACAGTCTCTCGGCGCAGAGGACGAAGGGCCGTTCTTCCTTCGGCTGCTTCATTTTCGACGCACGTTCGTTGAGAAGATGTTTGCCATTCATAGCAAAGTTGAAATTCTGAAACGCGACAAGCAGCCTCTCGGCAGCTATGCGCGGCACTACTACGACCTGTTCCAACTGTCAGGCCATCCCGAAGTTGCCGTTATGCTTCGTTCGGCTGAATACGCCCAGATCAAGACCAACTACGATCAAATCAGCCGAGTGCATTTTCACAAGAGCTATTTCTTCCCCGAAGGTATGAGCTTCGCCCACAGTGATGCGTTCTTTCCACCCTCAAAACTCTCGGCAGTCATCGGCCCCGAGTACGAGGCTCAATGCCGGATGCTCTGTTACGGACCGTATCCATCCTGGGCTGAGGTGCAGACCCGGTTTCTGGAGCTACGAGATATCCTCTGATGGGCGAGATTCTGCGCATGGTGTCTAGCTTCAATCCACGCGCCCCGCGAGGGGCGCGACCGGGAGCGGCGTTTCGGGATGACCGGATCACGTTTCAATCCACGCGCCCCGCGAGGGGCGCGACTAACCATCGCGTCCATGCTGAGTCTCATGTCTGTTTCAATCCACGCGCCCCGCGAGGGGCGCGACGACGGCACCGCTATTGATTGGGCAGGGAACCGGGTTTCAATCCACGCGCCCCGCGAGGGGCGCGACCTGCCATTGAAAAACACCACCAGCAAGCCGTAGCGTTTCAATCCACGCGCCCCGCGAGGGGCGCGACCCTGAGCCTCTAGCGCTGCGCCTGCGTCTACTTGGTTTCAATCCACGCGCCCCGCGAGGGGCGCGACGGCACAGCGTAGGGACTTTCGAGAGCCATTCCCGTTTCAATCCACGCGCCCCGCGAGGGG
>JAYVEP010000240.1:0-8469 GCA_043749225.1 Acidobacteriaceae bacterium | reverse complement strand
GGTTGCTGATCGATGTCAGCCGCCACTTCATTCCCACCGACGTGCTGAAGCGCAACATCGACGGAATGGCGGCGGTGAAGATGAACGTGCTGCATTGGCATCTTTCAGACGACCAGGGCTTCCGCGTGGAGAGCAAGAAGTTTCCGAAGCTGCACGAAATGGGCTCGGATGGCTTGTTTTACAGGCAGGAAGAAATTCTTGATGTAGTTGCCTATGCGCGCGACCGTGGCATTCGCGTTGTTCCGGAATTCGATGTGCCCGGCCACAGCACCGCGTGGTTTGTGGGCTATCCGGAACTCGCGAGTGGTTCTGGGCCTTATCAGATCGAGCCTCGCTGGGGCGTTTTCGATCCCGCGATGGATCCCACGAAAGAGAGCACTTACAAATTTCTCGACGAATTTATCGGCGAGATGGTGCAGCTATTTCCCGACCAGTTCTTTCACGTTGGCGGCGATGAGGTGAACGGAAAAGAATGGACCGCGAACCCCAAGATTCAGGAATTCATGCGTTCGCATGGACTCAAGGGCAATCAGGCGTTGCAGGCGTATTTCAATAAGCGGTTGCAACCGATCGTCAGCAAACACGGTAAAAGCATGATTGGCTGGGATGAAGTGCTGGATCCCACGCTACCCAAAGACATCACGATTCAATCCTGGCGTGGGGCCGATTCGCTAGCGGACGCAGCCAGACAGGGATATCGCGGAATTTTGTCGAATGGCTGGTACCTGGATCTTGGCTGGTCGGCGGCGCGGCACTACGCGGTTGATCCAGTTGGAGAAAATACGACTACTTTGTCAAGTACAGAGAAAGCGCGTGTTCTAGGTGGAGAATCTTGCATGTGGGCCGAGTATGTCAGCGAAGAGAATGTCGATTCGCGGATTTGGCCGCGGAATGCAGCGATTGCTGAGCGGTTGTGGTCGCCCGCGGAAGTTCGTGACACTGCTGAAATGTATCGTCGCCTGGATGTTATTAGCGAACGGCTGGAGTGGCTGGGGTTGACTCACAAGACGTACTACAGCCGGATGTTGCGGCGCATTGCAGGGCCTGCTACGCCGGATCAATTCGCGGCGTTACGGACTTTGGCGGATGTTGTGGAACCTGTGAAGGACTACACGCGGGAAGAAACCGCGGATGCCGAACCCACCAGCGCTACGCCCTTGCATCGCGTGGTGGATGCAGTGCCGCTGGAAAGCGACGAGGGACGGCGCTTCAACGAACTTGTTGACCAGTATGTGAAGTCGTCGTGCCGCGATTCTGCTTCGGCAGCAAAACTGCGTTCGCATCTGGCCTTGTGGCAGAGCAACGATGCCGTATTTCGAACGCTCACGCAAACGTCGTTTCTCGCCAAGCAGGTGACGGCCAGGTCGCAAGATTTGTCCGCTATTGGCAACGTTGGTGTTGCCGCGCTGGATTCGCTGGCGAAAAGTCAGCGCGCTTCCGACGAGTGGAAGATGCAGGAGTTAGCCGTCATCACGGAAATAGAGAAGCCGAAGACGCAACTATTGTTGATCCCAGCTTCCGGAATTAGAAAGCTGGTTGAGGCTGCGGCTTCGGCGAACGGATGTTCCCCGGCGCAATGAAGTCGGAGCCGCCAGTTCCTATTTCGCGGCAGTATTCTTGACTGCGGATTCTTTCGAATAAGGCCTGGAAGCGACCACGCCTTTGCCCTCTTCAATGGTGACCGCCTGCCCGCCGTTGATGTTCGACAGCTTTTCTAATTGCCCGCTAGGCCACTGTATTTCGAGCGTGTCGGCCTTGGTTTGGGTTTCCAGACCGAAGGTTAGTGCGAGCTCGCTTTGTGAGAGATAGCTAGAGCCGCTGCGCAGCATCTGCCATTGCTTTTCGCCCTTGCCGGATGTGATGCGGACCACTGCGCCAATGCCGTCGCGGTTTGATTTCGTTCCCACTAACCTCACGCGAAGACTGTTGTTGGTTACACCGCTATTCTGGAACAGATGCGGTTTGCCGCCATTCGTTGTGACCAGCAGATCGAGGGCTCCGTCGTTGTTGATATCCGCGTAGGCGGCGCCACGGGCCACGCGCGGTGCCGCGAAGGCTGCTCCCAGCGACTCGGTGACTTCCTGAAATGTGCCTCCGCCCAAATTTCGGAACAGGTGCGACGGCTCGGCATACTTAACCCGCTTCTGCACGCGTTCGATCTGGTCTTCAATGTGGCCATCCGCGATGAAGATGTCCGGCCAGCCGTCGTTGTCATAGTCGAAAAAGAAACAGCCAAAACCTAGAGTGACGAGGCTGTTCCGCCCAACTTCTGATCGCGGCGCCTCGTCGATAAAGAGGCCGTTGCCCTCGTTGTGATACAGAGAGATCATCTGATTGGAAAAATTGCTGATGATGAGGCTTGCGTGCCCGGAACGGTCGTAGTCGGCGGCGTCCACGCCCATGCCAGCGCGCGCGATGCCATCTTCGCTGAAGGCGATTCCGGCAGCCACACCTTTCTCTTCAAACGTTCCATTTCCTTTGTTGAGATAAAGCTTGTTCGGCTGCGTGTCATTGGCGAGCAACAAATCGGGCCAGCCGTCGTTGTTGAAGTCTAGAATTGCGACGCCAAGACTTTTGGAAGAAGGATCGTATAATCCCGATTTGCGAGTAGCGTCCTCAAATTTGCCATTGCCGAGGTTGTGCCATATGCGCGCAGACGAGCCTTTGTACGATTCCGGAGTGCAATAGGATTTGTGAGTGCCATCCAACGTGCAGCGAATGTCGGTGTCAATCGACCACTGCACGTAGTTGGCAACAATGAGGTCTAGTTTGCCGTCACGGTCATAGTCCACCCACGCGGCGCTGGTGGAGAACTCATCGGGTCCCCAAAGTCCGGCTACCTTTGTGACGTCCGTGAACGTGCCGTTCCCGTTGTTGTGAAAGAGATGGTTTTGTCCTAGAGCAGTGACGAAGACATCGTCGTGCCCATCATTGTCGTAGTCGCCGACCGCCGCGCCCATTCCAAATAGAGAAAGTGCGAGGCCCGCCTTCGTAGTGACATCCGTAAACGTCCCGTTGTGATTGTTGCGGCAAAGCTTCAAAGTCGAAGTCGTGCGTTTGTGGCCCGGCCAGTCTTCTCCATTGACCAGCAGAATGTCAGGCCAACCGTCTCCGTCATAGTCGATAAATGCCACGCCTGGGCCCATGGTTTCGGGCAGATACTTCTTTCCAAAGGCGCCGTTGTTGTGGACGAACTGAATTCTGGCTTGCACGGTGATGTCCCGGAACTGAATTTGTGCGGCGGTGTGTCGTGACGAAAGTGCAAAGAAAAGGACGGCAAAAAAAACAAAGTGACGCCTCAATGAGAGCCTCCGTAACTCGTCGCAGATTTCGCGGCGGCAGGCTGCAAACGCCCAGTCGGAGGCGAAGGCAAGCGCGCCGAAAGGTGCTCATGCACGGCCTGGCGCTCGTTGTTGTCTTCCGGATTCAAACGGCGGTAGCTGCCTGTGATTGCCTGGGCGGACTCGTCTGCTTTGAAACGCAGATAGCGTACTTGATGTTCATGCGCCAGTTTTTGATCTCCGATGCCGCTGTAGCAAAGCATCAAATTGTAGTGAGCCTGCAGGTCTTCGGGATCAATCGCGAGAACGGCTTGCAGTTGCGTGATTGCATCTTGGTATCGGCGTTGCAAAAAGAGAATACGGCCCAAATCGTTCAGTACAACGCGGTCTCGAGGATACTGGGCAAGCACCTGCCGTAGCCGGCCGGCGGCATCATCGAAGCGGCCATCGCTGCGAAGAACTTTGGCGTAAAAGAAATTGACGCGGGCCAGACCCGGCTTGATTGCGATAGCTTTCTCGAGTACCGTGCGCGCGCGCTCCATGTCGCCTTCCTGGACGGCCGCGCGCCCAATATTCACCCAGCCGTCTGGATTCTTCGGGTCGATCTCCGTAACTTTCTGGAACGCAGCCTGCGCGCCTTTTAGGTCTCCTTGCAGCAGGAGGCCGATGCCGTAATCGTTCCAACGCTGCCAGTCTTCGGCGCGGAGATCGACTTGCGGTTCTACCGAGGACCTGCCGTACGGTCCTACCGGAAGTACGATTTCGTCCTCTGCGACAGTAACGATGGGGACATCGGGTATCTTCTCATGCTTTGCGGAGACACCGCTCAGGGAAGCGTTGAAAGCAAACTTACGGTCATCTGCGTCGGCGGATACCGGCTGGCCCGGTTCCGGCACACCGACAAAGGAAAACTGCGTGTTCCACCAAGTGAACTTACGATAAAGCAAGCGTGCATGCAGCGTGATCTTCGACCCGGAGTTCTCCGGAACGTGCATGCGGTAGTGAACCGTATCCGCGGCCCCCGGCGGGATCAGCCGCACGTAAACGACCGAGCGCGTCGACCACGCGTTGCGCTTGTTGATTGGGTTTCCATGACCGTCAATCTGCAGAGAGCGATAGAAGTGCGCGCCTTTTTCCACTGGTCCTTTGCCACCATCTTCAACCATGCCGCTCCAGAAAACGGTTTTGCCCTCCTCGTCGGTGCCCTTCAGTTCGAGCCAGGTATCGTAGGCGTCCACGGTGCCGCCGGGGAAAAAGTGGCCGACCTTCTTAGTGCGAACCACAACATCCAAGCGAACATCATCGCCGCGTCGCAACGTGGGTAGAACGCGGTTCAGCGGTGCCGTCACCGGCGCGGCTTCGGCAGACGCCCCGGGAGTAACTTTCGCTTCCGCTTCCTCACCTACGGCAAAAGTGGTTGAAACTTCGGACTGCATAGTAGCCTTCTGGTCGGTGGGTCGCGCGGGAGAAAGTGCAAAAATGTCCACCGTTAAGTTTTTGTTCTTCAAAAAAGTCTCCGTAGCATGCAGCTGCTCGGGATCTTCGTTCGCTGTCGGCAAAGCAGTATTGGCGGCAGGGAAGCGGTGCGAATGTATTACGCCGTTCACATTGCCAAAATCTTGCGAAGTCTCCAACGGCATGTGGCAATCGGCGCACTGCTGCGATTGGTCTGGATAGTAAAACGAGCGCGCGCCTTGGCCTGAGACGCCGCTAGCCTGCCAATTGTCGTATTCGTTGAAGCCGCGAATCCAGCGGTAGTGGTTTACTGGAACATCCAGATGAACTTTGTGGCAGGAGGAGCAGAACTCCGCCGTCTGCGTTTGCATAAATGGCTTCAGGAAAATGCGGCGATGCGGTTCAGGGTTGAGCTTGATCGTGAAGTCATGCAAGCGGCGAACCCAGGGATTCTTGCTGGCTGCCAGTTCGTGTAATTTGGGATAGGACAAGAGAAAATCGCCCTGTCCCATGGTGCTTTTTACTTGCGTAATCGAGTGGCACATCATGCAGCCAAGTCCAGCCTGGGCTTCGGGGCGGTGCACAATTTGCTTGATGGGAGTGTCCATCAAGCCGCTGTAAAGAACTGCGGGGTCGTGGCATCCGCCACACCACTTCGAAGGTTGAGTGCCCACCGTATCCTGCATGTACTCAATACTCTTGCGATACCACTGGTTATTGAACGACGAGAAGTGGTGTGCCGAACTGCTCCATTGTTTGTAGATATCCCGATGGCAGCGCTCACAGGCTTCCGATTCCATAAAGTACTGGCTGGGAATCTTGCCGCCGCCTTCCACCTGAGCGGAACTGGGGAAGAAATCTCCGTTCGCGCCGTCTCCCTCTTTGTCCATCGTCTCAGGAGGCATGGATGGATTGTGAATGCGGTTGCTTTGTTGCCAGCGTGCTTTCCGTGCGTAGAACGCAGTTGCGCTTAGTCCTGCAAGTAATGCCAGACATACCACTACGCGGAGGACTCCCATCACGAAGCCGCCTGAAAGCCACCCGAGGCGCGACATCCGCCCACTGAGCAAGAAGGCAGCTGCGACAATGCAAAGAACGATATGCAGGTAGACAGAATTCCAATGGGATCGCTCAGTGCCAATTTTGATCAGTACCAACCCGATTGCGCCACCCGCTAGCAGAAATACCCAGGCCAAACTGGAGAGGAAGTCGCCGTTGCGGAAGCTTCGCCATAACACTGGCAGCAGAAGAACTGTGGCTAGCGCACCTAGAAATGCATGGGCCAGCACAACAGCCGCATAAAGCACATTCGCCTGCGGAAATGCGTAGAGGTAGAGTGCCGACAAGAAAAGCGTGGCAACGAGAAGAGAAAACACTCGACCGAAGAATGAGGTCGGTACCGGCGATGGCCGCAAGTCTTATCCCCCTACTTTGAAGCTGTTTGGTTCGCAGCGTGATCGGACGCGTTTTTCTAAATCGTACCGCGTCCGATCAAGCAGTGATACATTCGCTTCGCTTATTTCGCAGCTTGCGCTTCAATGTGCTCCAGCACTAGCGCGTGAGACCCACCGCGCACGAAAAATCTCCCTGTCGCCGTGACGTTCTGTCCGGCAAAAGGCAGCAGCTGGCTGTTTTGCTCGGTCGATGGCGTGCCGTTTGCGATGGGCCAATAGATTTCGCCAGCCGGAGTCAGAATCACCAACGGCGATCCTCCCTTCGCACATGCGACGGCGCAGTCTGCGCTAACCGGCTTCTTCAGTCCCTTGGTGAAGGCGCACGCCGAATCCAATACATGCCCTTTCACGGTTACCGACTTTCCTTTGCTGGCAGGGGCGGTATCGGCTTGTGCAAATACGATCGTGAGCAGAAGGATGGATAACGCGAATGCTGCAAGCTTTTGGGCGCGAGTCATAGTGGGGATCTCCGAGTGAATTTAGATTCCATGAATTTAGAGTAGCTATGGCGGACACAACTGTCCCAACAATACGATTAGACTCAAGCAAGTTAGCGCCCGGAGAGACGCGCCGCAATAGTGGAAAACTACTAGACGATGCCTTTACCTTCGACGCAATCGTAGGCGCGTCCTGTGGCGAGGCCTTTGAATTCTTCCGTCCGTCCGTTGGGCCATTGGATGACAGCACGATCAATCTTGTCTCGCTTGCCGATCCCGAAGGTCACGGGCAGTTCGGATTGCGAAAGATAGCTCGACCCGCCTTTGACCACGCGCGTTTGCGTAGTACCCTCGTGCTCAATACGGACAGACGCTCCGATCGCGTCACGATTGGACTGCGTTCCGGTCAGGTGAAAGCGGATGCTCTTGTTGCCCGAGAGCTGATCGTTGCGATAAAGGTAGGCTGGACCGTTGTTGGTTGTCATTAAGATATCAAGATCGCCGTCGCGGTCGAAGTCTCCATAAGCCAAGCCACGCCCGACTTTCGGCTGACGAAAGCCTTCGCCGATGTCGGCGGCTACGTCGCGAAACAGGTGGTTTCCGGTGGCGGCCGAGGAGTTCAAGAACAACTGTGGCGGCTGCGCGTATCCAACGTTGCCACGAATATTTCGCACCGTGTCATCAATGTGACCGTTGGTGACGACCAAGTCGACGAGGCCATCGAGATCGGCATCGAGAAAGGCGCAGCCAAAACCAAGAGTACCTTTCGACGGCATCCCAACGCCCGAAGGAATCGCAACGTCTTCGTACCCACCCTTGGGCAACGCGCGATAGAGGCCGATCATTTCGTTGTCAAAATTGGTGATGGCGATGCCGGTCTTGCCGGAATTGTCGAAGTCCGCGGTGTCGACCCCCATTCCCGCGCGCGCTTTGCCTTCGCTGCTGAAGGCCAGACCGGCGTCGACTGCGACATCCTGAAACCTTCCATTATGCAGATTGCGGTAGAGCTTGTTGGGCTGGGTGTCATTAGCAACGAGAAGGTCGGGCCAGCCGTCCTGATCGTAATCGAGCAGGCCCACGCCTAGAGTTTTCGAACTGCTGTCGAAGATTCCGCTGTTGGCGGTAACGTCCTCGAAGGTCCCATTGCCCCGATTATGGAACAGCCAGCAAGTCTGCCCGCGATAAGCTTCCGGCGTGCAATACGATTTATGCTTGCCGTCCAGGCTGCAAAAAACATCGTGCTCGGGCGACCACTTCACGTAGTTGCAAACAAAAAGGTCAAGCTTGCCGTCGCGATCATAGTCAAACCAAATCGCAGAAGTGCTGAACCCCAATCGGTTCCCTAGGCCCGAGGCTTGGGTCGCATCCACGAAAGTGCCCTTGCCGGTGTTTCGAAACAGACGATTCTGTCCGACGCAGGTAATCAAGATGTCGGAAAAACCGTCGTTGTTGTAATCTCCAACGGCCACGCCCATGCCGTACATTTCAATATCGAGTCCAGCGTGCTTGGTCACGTCGGTGAAGGTTCCATCGCGGTTGTTGCGATAAAGCTGGAGCGTGGAGCGCTGCTTCTTGTGCCCCGGCCAATCCATGCTGTTGACCAGCAAAATGTCTTGCCAGCCGTCGGCATCGTAGTCGAGGAATGCGCATCCGGAGCCCAGGGTTTCCGGCAGCAGCTTGCCTCCGTAAGCGCCGCTGTTGTGCTGGAAATGGATCCCCGCAGTACCGCTAACATCCACCAGTTTGAAGCCAGCAGACGGCGCTGCGGCGGTTACGGCAAACAATTGCGGAGACAGCGCGGCGGCTCCGGCAACGCCGGCGATTTCCCGCATGAAGTGTCTT
>JAYVEP010000239.1:0-22142 GCA_043749225.1 Acidobacteriaceae bacterium | reverse complement strand
AGATTCTGCTGGAGTTTGTCCAGAACCTTCCCGTCGTTCCCGATGTGGGAATCGTTGCCGAAGCGGTAGCCGACCGCCTTCGCAATCTGCTGCGCTGTCGTGCGGTCTCCGTCCTCTTGCGGGAGGACAACAAGTTCGTTGTCAGCGCTCTAGCCGCTGAATCGCCGCAAGCTGCGGCCCTCGTGCGGGATTCCTATCAACAGGGAGACAAGTTCTCCGCACAAGTCGCTTCAGCACAAGTTCTGATCGACCGCGCAATCGCTGGAAAAGAACCCGTTCTGGTCGTACCAACACCCGAGCCTGCCGGAACCGGTTGGATGCTGGTTGCCCCCGTGCGCACCTCGCGCAGCGGCGGCGCCATTCTTGTTTATTCGCGACCCGAGCAGGAATTTACTCTGGCTGAACGTTCCTTGCTCTCCATGGTCGCTGGTTTTGGCGCGGTTGCCATCGCCAATGCCGAACTCTATTCCACCAGCGCAGAAAAGTCGCAGGAAGTGCACGAGTTGCTCGAAATCGCTTCTGAGCTTGGCGGTGTTGCAGACTTGGATCAGTTCTTGCAGCGCTTTGCGATCCGCGCCACCAACTTCCTGGGCTTCCACCGCGCCTTCATCGGACTGGCCGAAGAAGGTCGGTGCCAGGTGCGTTTTGTGGTCGAAAATGGCGAGACTAGCCCCCTCGACTACTCCGTTGCAGTGGAAGAAGCGCAGGTCGTTCTGATCAAGAAGCAGCCCTACTGGACCGACGACTTAAGCCAGCACCCGACCGAGCGCGGAAGGGCCCTCGCCGCGCAATACAAAATCCGCCAGATGCTGAACGTTCCTCTCCTCGGAACCGACGGCGAGGTTCTTGGCATGCTCGGAGTGGCGGATCGTCGGGACGCCGCTCCAATTTCAAAGGAAGATGTGCGTCGCGCCCAGGCTCTGGCCGCGGAAGTGTCCATGGCGCTTCAACTGACTCGCAATCTGACTGCATCCGAACAGCATCGCCGCCGTGCCGACGATCTGATGGCGCTCTCGCTCGATCTCAATGCACGGCTGCGCCTGCCGGAATTTGCCCGCGGCTTTGCAGGTCGTGCCGCGGAAATGCTGCATGCCCGCTCGGCCGCTTTGCTCATCGCACACGGCTCCCAGCAATGGGAGACCATTACCTGGCACAGAGACCTGCATTCCGCGAATCCGGCTGCGGAACGGGACTTGCAATCCGCACTCGTGGCGCTGACCCGCACTCGCAAGCATCCGGTAACCGTTGGGCAGGCGTCGGAACTTCTCGGGGCGGGTCTTGCCTCAACACTGGATTGGGACGATGTGGCGGTTGCGCGCCTGGAAACTCCGGAAGGCGAATTGGTCGGATTGCTGTGCTTAGCAGGTTGCGGACCTAATCTGATCCCCGCGGATCGCCAGTTGCTGCAGGCTCTTGCCAGCCATGCGTCGGTTGCCCTGCAGAATGCGCGACTTTTTACTCGCGAGGACGCCTCCAACCGCCATTGGGTGGAGATTTTCGACGCCATCAGCGACTTCATCGTTGTACATGACGACGAGGGTGGCATTCTGCGCGTCAACCGATCCCTGGCGCAATTTGTCGGCGTGCGTCCGGAAGAACTGATCGGAATCGACATGCGCTCTTTGCTGGCTCTGACCGCCGACGTTCATCCGGAATCGTGTCCCTTCTGCCGGCGGATAGACGGAGATGTGGATGAATTTCAGCAGGTCTTGCTGGAGCGCACTTACCTGGTTTCTACTTCGCGCATTCAGTCCGTACAAGCTTCTGGACGTGAGACCATCCACGTCCTTAGGGATGTAACCGACCGCCGCGAAGCCGAACGCCGTTACCGCGAACTGTTTTACAACATTCAGGAAGGCTTGTATTTCTCCACGCCCGATGGTCGCTTCATCGAGGTCAACGAAGCCATGGTGCGGATGCTCGGATACAGCACCCGCGAAGAGCTTCTGCAATCCAATATCGCGCACCAGCTCTATTTCAATCCTGAGGACCGGGCAGAGTTTTGCCGCCAGCTTGATGAAACCGGGCTGCTGCGGAATCACGAAGCCGTTCTCCGCCGCAAAGACGGCACTGCCCTGCACACCATGGAAAACGTTTTTGCGGTTCGCGACGCCGCCGGGCGTGTAATCCAGTACCGCGGATTGATGACGGACATTACCAGTCTTAAGGCGTTTCAAACTGAGCTGCAGCGCGAGCGCGACTTCAACAGCAAGATACTGAACAACACCCAAAGCCTGATCCTGGTTGTAGACACAGCTGGCTGCGTCAGCTACGCCAATCGCCGATGGGCCGATCTCGACTATCAACTGCATCAGTTACTGGGACGACCGGTTGCAGAGCTGGCCGGACCCTCAAAACGTGCGATATTTCAGGAAGCCATTAACGCTAGTCTGCAAGGACGGCTCGTCGATAACCTGGAAGTTCCAATCTTGCGAGCCGATGGCCGCGTCGGCCAATTCTCCGCCAATCTAAGCCCCATGCGCGACGAGCAAGGCGAACTCACCAGTATCGTGGCGGTGATGACGGATATCACGGATGCAGCCATGTTGCAGTCCAAGCTGATGCACGCGGAACGAATGGCGGCGGTCGGGCAACTTGTTTCCGGCGTGGCCCACGAGGTCAATAATCCGTTGACCGCAATCCTCGGATTCGCCGATCTCCTGATGGAGAATCCGGAAATTCCAGAGTCGGCCAGGAACGACTTGCATGTCATCTTGCAGGAGGCGCAGCGGACTAAGCTGATTGTGCAGAACCTCCTCAGCTTTGCGCGCCAGATGCCGCCGCAACGCAAGCCGGTGCAGCTCAACGCCATCCTTCTGCGTACCGTGCAGCTTCGGGCTTATGATTTGACCAGTCATGGCATTGAGGTGGTCGAGCACCTGAGCCAGAACTTGCCTGACGTCGTCGGTGATGCGCATCAGCTGCAGCAAGTGTTTCTCAACATTCTGAACAACGCCTACGACGCGGTTCGTGAGACCGGACGGCCTGCTCGCATCGAAATCGCCAGCACCGCGGCTCGCAATTGCGTCGAAGTCACCTTCCGCGACAATGGAGACGGCGTTGAGTCTCCCGATCGAATTTTTGATCCTTTCTTCACCACGAAAGAAGTGGGGAAGGGAACCGGCCTGGGCCTGAGTATTTGTTATGGTATCGTGCGCGAACATGGCGGAGAGATCCTCTGCCAAAACAACCAGGGCGGCCCCGGCGCAACCTTTATCGTGCGTTTACCATTGGCGAGGGATGCTTCGCTCGGTGCCGCTGTAGGAGAATTGCCGTCATGAAACACTCTGCAATCCAGCCCGCCTCCCCGGTGACGCACTTGCCCATTCTCCTGATTGAGGATGAGTCTTCCGTGATGGCCTACGTGCGCACCGCGCTCGAACGCCACGGATATCTGGTCGTGTGTTGCGCCTCCGCCAGGGAAGGCGTTCATCTCCTTGAAACCGGACAGTTTGCTGGAATCGTTTCCGACATGCGCACGCCGGGAGGCCTGGACGGTTCCGACGTGCATGCCTGGGTGGCTCAGCATCGTCCGGAACTGGTTTCCCGCATCGTATTCATTACAGGCGATATCGCGAACGAAGAGACGGTGGGCACCCTGCGGGAAACAGGCGCTCCCTGCGTGGAAAAACCCTTCCGCGTGCGGCAATTTATTGATGTCATAGAAAAAACAATGGGGAAAGCACAGTGAGCGAACAAACCCGTTTACGCCTTTTGATTGTGGATGATGAGCAGAGCGTCAGCCAGCTTTGCCGGACTGTGGCGGAAGCCATGGATTTTGAGTGCGGCGAAGCCGCTAGCGGCGAAGCTGCGCTGGCGCTGCTGGAAGAGCGTCCTGTCCACATGATCCTTTGCGACATGGTTCTGCCGCAGATGACTGGTCTCGACTTTCTGGGGCGGGTGAAGAAGATTCTGCCGCGAGTCGAGGTTGCTCTCATGACTGGGCACGGTTCCGTGGAGACGGCGGTGCAGGCCATGAAGATGGGCGCCTATGACTACATCACCAAGCCGTTCACTCCATTGGAGGAACTGCGTCTGTTTTTGAGACGCATGGCGGACAAAGTGCGGTTGGTAGAAGAAAACGAATTTCTGCGCGAGCGCACTGACGCCGAAACCGAGATGCACGGCATCATCGGCGCGTCGCCGAAGATTCAGGATGTGCTGCGCATGGTTTCGCGCCTGAAAGATACACGGACGCCTGTGCTGATCACGGGCGAGTCGGGCACAGGGAAAGAACTGGTGGCGCGTGCCGTTCATTTCCGCGGAGGCTTTTCGAATCAACCATTTGTAGCCGTCGATTGCGGATCGCTGGTGCCAACTTTGATTGAGAGCGAACTGTTTGGCTACGAAAAAGGCGCGTTTACCGGAGCGATTCGTTCGAAGCCTGGACTGTTTCAGGCGGCCAGCGGAGGCGCGATCTTCCTGGACGAAATTGGGGAGCTGCCGCTCGAGCTGCAAGCTAAGTTGTTGCGTGTGCTGCAGGAAAAGCAGGTTCGTCCGGTGGGCAGCAATCAGCACGTGAAGGTGGATGTGCGCGTGATCGCCGCGACGAATCGCGACCTTGAGACTGCCTACAAAGATGGCAGCTTCCGCAAGGATCTTTACTTCAGGCTGAATGTTGTGACGGTGCATCTGCCGGCGTTGCGGGAGCGGCGTGCGGACATTCCTATGCTGGCGCACTGGTTCATAGATCGCTATGCCCCAGGTAGCGGGCTGCGGATGACGAATTCGGCGATGAAGTGCATGCTCGACTACGACTGGCCGGGCAACGTTCGCGAGCTGGAGAACTGTATCGAACGCGCGATTGCTTTGGGGGGACACAATCCGATTGACGTTTCGGACCTGCCGCCGCCAATCGCCGCAATGGGCTTCGAGTTGCCAACATCGAACTCGTCGTCTGCGCCTGTGTTTACTTCGAGCGACTTGGAAGATATTGAGCGGGTGACGATTGAGCGTGTTTTTAACGAAGTGAACGGCGACAAGGTGCTGGCCGGCAAGATGTTGGGCATTAGCCGAGCGACCCTGTACCGGAAACTGAAGCGCTACAGCATTGCTGGGGGACAGGAGCGCTCTCTAGGAGTGTCATTGCCGACGCTGCACTGACCGCTGAGCGATAGTTGAGTCCAAAGCGATGCCCGCCTCCGGTCGGGACCAGACAGTGGGCGTCCCAGCCCGTCTTGAGACCGTCGCATCTCAGAATGAGACAATGTAAGGCGTTCTGGCTAGTGTCGCGTCGCTAAGTGATTGAAAAAAAGTGTAATTCTCCGTCTCCAGATTTCCGCAGCTTTGGCCACGGGCGTGCTTCGGTGTTTTGGTGGATTCCTGCATCGGCTTCCCCGGCCGTTTCCGCACGAGTCGCTAACGCTCTGGCATCTCGAGGTCCCAACTTGTCTACCGAGGCCGTAACGGTCTCCGGCAAATTCGCCGAAGGCTTTGTATCCCGTCTGGCGCGTTTTTTCCCGAACGCGACGCCTGTGCGCGTACCGGTACGCCTTACCCGCGTAAATTTTGGAGGCGGAGGCTATTCCGAGAGCACCATCATCGAGTTTGGCACCGACAAGGAAGTGTTGTTTGCTTCCGCCTTGCCACTGGAGTTCGCGGACAGGCTCCGCATTGAGAACCCGGATGGTTCACTCGACATTGACGTTTCGGTGGTTGCCGTCCAATACGAGCGTGGAAAGACAGCCGTCGCAGCCCGCTTCTTGAAAGATGTTCCGAACTGGATCGTGAAAGCATGAGTTCCAGCGAAAGCACCCTCACACAACTGGCTAGCGACTGGCGCGAAGCTCTGCTGCTGTATCCGCTGTACAGCGCACTATCGCGGGAGTTTGTAATTGAGGTCCAGCCTTGCGTGGTCCTGGAAACGATCACGGACGTGCCTGATTGGGATACGGTTGAGGAGGCGCGCGAGTGGCTGGCGTTGCTGGATGGACGGACTCAGGTGCATCAACTGCGGCAGTTTCTGCAGACGACTTCGTTGGCGAACGAGGAAATGGTCCGGGCGCTCTTGGTTCGTCACCTGCGTAAGCCCATTAAGACCGATGCGGACCGCGACAAGCTTGATTTCCTGCTGGTGCAATTTTTCTCTTTGACAGCGCCGTCGCAGTTGCATGACGCCAATGTGGGACTGGATTATGTTTCGCACATTCTGGAGCCGGTGCTTGGACCTACGGGGGAAGTTCCGGCGGAAATTTCTGGGCCTTTGGAAGAGGTGTTGGAAGAAGCGCGAGCGTGCCGCCGCTTGAGCGAATTGCTGCAGAGCGAGATTCTGGAACGTGGGCGCCAGGCGAAGGCCCAGGTGGGGCAGAAATACTTTCAGCCCACCTACATGATTGCCTTTACGCGCTTCAGCTTTCTAATGCGACGCGTATTCTTTCGGCTGATGCATGGCGACCTCAATGCTATTTTGGATGGCCTGCAAGCTTTGGAACAAATGGGCGTGACGGCGCTGGATTGCCGCAGCGCGCAATTCTCCAGGCAGGAGCCGACGGGACGTTTGCGGATGATTTGCCAGTCCTGGAAAGTGATGTTCCATGCGGAATATTCCTCCGGACAGCCGTTGCGGATGCTGGTGGATTTGCGTGTGGCAGTGGAACAGGCGCAGTCGGATGCAGCGGGCAAGGCGGCAGCGGCGGGCGCGGAGTAACGGATAGGTTCGGAGCAGAGTGGGGACCAGCATAAGCACGGTGCAGCCCCAGAAATTCGTTGTCATAAAGCGGTTGCACAGGCACACTGAGCGATTGTTGGGCTGAATCAGGCCGAAAATTGGGTCCAAGGAGAACCATCCAGAGTGAGTCAACCTGCTGTTCTGATTGTTTCCGGAGCACCCGAATTCTCACAAGCTATTTTAAACCGCTGGCAGGAACAACCTGGTTTGCCCGCTGTTACTGTTGTGAACAGCGACCTCTGCGAAAATCTTTCTCCCGACTCCTTTGACCTTGCGATTGTTGGAGGCTTGCCTGCGGACCGTCTGGAAACTCTGCTGCGGCAGTTAGACCAGTTGGGTAAAACATTGATGGTACTGGTTCCTGATCCTGCGACGGCGGATTGTGCGCGTGCTGTAGCGCCCCGATGCCTGGTTTTAGAACAAATCGACGAATGGTTGTCGGGATTTCTGTTGCTGGCTGGGGAAACGGTGCGTCGCCTAGAAGCCGAGAGCCGCGCTCGGCGTGCCGCGCAAGACCTTGCGGCCAGCGAGAGTAACGCCATGCTGGGCCGCTACATTACAGAACAGCGCCATGCCATCAATAACGCGTTGACTTCCGTGATGGGGAACTCGGAACTGCTGGCGTTTGATGCCGTGAACCTGTCCGCTCACCAGCTCAGCCAGATTGAAACGATTCGGACGATGTCTGTGCGCATTCACGAAATTATGCAGAGACTCTCGTCCCTGGAATCGGAAACGAAGTGGGTGGAGAAGCAGAAAGATCACGAGCGGCGGAAGCAGGCTAGCGCAGCGGGGTAGAGACTATGTTGTCGATTGAGGAGAGAAACAGCAGATTCCTCACGATACAGCCGTTTCGGAATGACAAGTCTTTGAGTGTTCTGAGGAGTTTTCGCGAACGCCTTTCGGATCGACGTTACGCGAAAAGGAATTCCTTTGTCCGCATCTCTTTCACGGTGTCACGCAGTTTGGCGGCCTTTTCGAATTCGAACTTCTTGGCGCAGTCGCGCATTTCGTTTTCCAGCTTGGCGATGTAGACATCCAGTTCAGACTGATTTTTGAATTCTGGCATGTCTTTGTCGGCGTCTACGAAATCCGTGTAGTCGGCTTGCACCACCCTCGCCAGGGCCATGTCGACAGATCGAATAATTGACAGTGGCGTGATTCCGTTTTCTTCGTTGTAGGCGACCTGGATCGTGCGGCGGCGGTCGGTTTCATCGATGGCGCGCTTCATGGAGTCCGTCATACGGTCGGCGTAGAGAATGGCGCGGCCGTTGAGGTTGCGGGCGCAGCGGCCGATGGTCTGGATTAGCGATCCCGTCGAGCGCAGGAAACCTTCTTTGTCGGCGTCGAGGATTGCGACCAGCGAAACTTCAGGCAGATCAAGGCCTTCGCGGAGGAGATTAATGCCGATGAGGGCATCGAACTCGCCCTTGCGAAGGTCGCGCAGAATCTTTACTCTTTCCAGCGTTTCAATTTCAGAATGCATGTAGCGGCACTTCACGCCAACCTCAGCGTAATACTCCGCTAGATCTTCTGACATGCGCTTGGTGAGAGTTGTGACGAGAACGCGTTCGTTCAGCTTCACGCGCTCGCGAATTTCGTGCAGGAGGTCGTCGATCTGACCTTTCACTGGGCGAATCTCAACGGGGGGATCGACTAATCCGGTGGGGCGAATGATTTGTTCGACGACGACGCCGGAAGATTTCGTCAACTCGTAAGGGCCCGGCGTGGCAGAAACGTAGATCGACTGATTGATGCGGTGCTCGAATTCCTCAAACGTTAGAGGACGGTTGTCGAGCGCCGAGGGCAGGCGGAAGCCATATTCGACGAGGGTTTCCTTGCGCGAGCGGTCGCCTTTGTACATGGCGCGCAGTTGCGGGACGGTCTGGTGCGATTCGTCGAGGAAGATTAGGAAGTCGCGCGGGAAATAATCGAGTAACGTTGGCGGCGGTTCTCCCGGCATGCGTCCGGTGAAGTGGCGGGAATAGTTTTCGATACCGTGGCAATAGCCCATTTCGCGAATCATTTCGAGATCGAACATTACGCGTTGATGAATGCGCTGGGCTTCGACGACCCGGCCTTGCTTTTCGAGTTCCGCTTCCCACCAGTGGAGTTCTTCCTTGATGGAATCGACGGCGTGGCTGCGGGTTTCCGGCTTCATGACGTAGTGCGTCTTGGGATAGATCGGCAGGCGAACGTACTTTTGTTTCACTGTTCCGAAGAGAGGGTCGATTTGCGCCAGTGATTCGACCTCATCGCCGAAGAGCTCGATGCGATAGGCGAGGTCGTCATAGGTAGGGAAGACTTCGATGACATCGCCGCGCACGCGGAAGGTGCCGCGACGAAAATCTGCATCGGTGCGTTCGTAAAGAATCTCGACCAGTTTTTTTGTGATGTCCTGGCGGGAAATTTTCTGTCCTTTTTCCAGGAAGAGCATCATTCCGTAGTAG
This sequence comes from Acidobacteriaceae bacterium, assembly GCA_043749225.1. GTDB lineage: Bacteria > Acidobacteriota > Terriglobia > Terriglobales > Acidobacteriaceae > JANXUC01. The sequence continues at coordinate 13,025 of JAYVEP010000239.1, read as the reverse complement.
GCTTCCGGAGAGCCGAGGCCGTAGATGCAGCTGACGGAGGCGACGATGAGGCAGTCGCGATTCTCGAAAAGAGCCTTGGTGGCCGAGAGGCGCAGCTTGTCGAGTTCGTCGTTGATGGTGGACTCTTTTTCAATGTAGAGGTCGGCGGAAGGGACGTAGGCTTCGGGCTGGTAGTAGTCGTAATACGACACGAAATATTCGACGGGATTCTGCGGGAAAAACGCTTTGAATTCGCTATAGAGTTGCGCGGCGAGCGTTTTATTGTGCGCCAGAACCAGCGCCGGGCGATTGAGTTTTTCGATCACCTTGGCCATGGTGAACGTCTTGCCCGATCCGGTCACGCCGAGTAGAACCTGGTGCTGTTCGCCGTCGAGCACACCTTTGATAAGGGCGGGAATGGCGGTGGCCTGGTCGCCGCAAGGTTCGTAGTCGCTGATGAGGCGGAAATTCATGGGGAGCTTCTAGCTGCTAGCTCCTAGCTTAGTGCACAGAACCACCCAGGAGCGACAGAGCATCTCTTGATTATAAGGGTTCGCAGAAAGCCGGCAGCTGACAGCCGCGTTACGGATTTGCTACTACTTCGCCGACGGTTGTGATTTTCGTTTGGCTGCCGAATTTTTTGTAGTCGCGGTAGGTTTGGGTTATGTCGTAGTTCAAGTTTTTGAAAAGCGCGATGCGGGCGTCAAGATTCATGCGAACTAGCTTGGGGAGCCACACTTCTTCATTGACTCGCGTCTGCTCGATGTGGACCTGCATGCCTTTGTGTAAACGGGCGACGAACCATCCAAATGAAATAGTGTCCAGCAATTCCAAGTCGAGCTTGACCCACTGATACTCGATGGGATCGATCCAAACTTTGCCCCGAAATTTTGTTAAATACTTGCCCTCTTTCGTCTGCGGCCTGAAATCAGGCTTCGGTTCCGCCTGCATTGGATAGAGAGTGCGCCCGTCCAGCGTTTCCGGCGGCAGCACGGTGAAATTGAAGGCATCGGCAATATCCTTCACGAATTCGCGAGCCTTTTCTTTTTCTTTCGCGGCCTTTTCCAGACGCTTTCTGCGCTGGTCTTCGGTTTCGTTCTTATATTTCTCGATCAGCTTGTTAACTTTTTCTTCTTCCTTGTCGGCGTCTTTCGGCGGGAGCGGCTTGTCATCCTTCGCTACTTGGCGCTCAACTTGTTCGCCATAAATCACCATCACGTCGTAGGTGCGCGTCGCGGTCGACTTCACGTCTCCTTTGTCACCGAGCTTTTTCTCGACTTCGTGTTTGATGTAGGTGTAGTTGCGTTCCTTCTTTTCGTTTTCTTCTTCGTGCGCGGCGACGCGGCGGATGATTTCCACAGGATCGGTGGTGGGAGGAAGAGCCGGGGGAGCGGGTGCGGCGGCCGGAGTGGAAGTGGGGTCCGCGGATGTTGGCTCCTGTCTCGCAGCGGCTGTTGACGGCGAGAGGGCAAGAGCGAGAAGAAGAAAGACGGCGAGGACGCGAACGCGGCTGGTCACGCCCGTAGCTACGTGGCGCGGCGTTGAAATGTTCCCTGTGATGTTGGAAGCGGTCGCCATATGGGGTGTTGTGTCGAGCGCCTGTTCCGGGCTCTTTACGCTTTCTTTATGAATTCCTTATGGATATTTTACGAGCAAAGTGGTTTGCTGGATACATGGAAGCAATTATTTCGACCGTAGTAAACTTGGCGGTTCACTTGTTGGAGGGAATGTTCTTTCTCGGTGCGTTGGGAAGCGTCGTGGTATTGGTCTTGACAACGATCGACGATGTAAAAGTGTTGTTTTCGAGTGACCACGAGAAGCATGAAATGGTCTAAGGGTTGATCTTGCCGGGTTGATCTTGCCCGGTCGATGGATTTTGTCGAGCGATTGACTTATCGCATAGTCTTCATGGCGCGATCCACGCATCCGGCGCGAAATAGGCGATCATTTACGCGCTTAATGTGCTTCTCCTGACCCTTTCGCAATAGAGGGAAATGGCGAATTTCGAACAAGTGCTCGGCGACGAACCAAACTGGCTCGTCCGTAGTCATCCATGCGCGAGCATCGAAATACTTCAGGTTGAAGGGCACGGAGAACGTTCTCAACGTGCGTTCGCGGCGAAGATTGAAGTAGGTGTCAAAGTAACTCATGGCGAGTTCGCGCAGAGTGCGGTACACGGGCTGGCGACCAAAGCATCCGGAGTAGTTCGATTTTGCGATTGAACCCCAGTGGCCGTTTAACTGGTAAATGGCAATGACGTGGTCGGTATCGTGTTCTGCTTCCAGATCAAAAATTAGTGGAGGATAGCCCAGCGCCCGCAGAGCCGCGGCAGCGAAGAGAGCGCCTTCGTAACAATGCGAGCTGTTTTCCTGCAGGACGCGCCGCGGAGACCAAGCTGTGTCGGCTAAGTGGTAGGGCATGGCGTCGAGCGCGGATTGGATTCCGTGCGGGGTTTTTAAGCCGCGGAGTTTGCGTAGCTCGGCGGGCGTGAAGGAGTTCAGCACAGGAACGTCCTTGGAGCGCTCGTCGGGGCGTTGTTTCATCACGTATTCATCCCTCAAGTTTCGAAAACCCCCGCCCTGTTCGCAAAGAACGCGAACAAGGACGGGCACCCTGTACCCCATCGCAAGGATGTTCTTCAGGCGTCCAACAGAGTCGCCAATTCTTGCGGGCTATCGAAAAGAACGTCGGGCGGTACTTCGCGCAGTGAGTCTGGCGAGAAGCCGTAGGTTACGCCACAGGTCCAAGTGCCGGCGTTGCGACCGGTTTGAACGTCGACATGGGAGTCGCCAATCATGATGGCTTCCTCGGGCCGCACTCCTGTTTCCGAAAGAATTGTGGCGAGGCCAAGGGGATCGGGCTTCTTTGTTTCAAAACTGTTGCCGCCGTAGATGCTGACAAAGCGGGAGGCAATTCCCAAGGCATCCACAATGGCGCGGGAAGGAATCACAGGCTTGTTGGTGAGCACCGACATGGTTCGGCGCGTGCCGTTTCCGCCCTGTAATGTTCCGAGCGCTTCCGGAATACCGTCGTACAGATGCGTGTAGTCGAGCTTGTGTTCGCGATAATAGTTAAGGAAGAATTCCAGGCCGCGTCGAACTTCGGCCTCGTCGGCGTTTTCGCCCAATGCACGATTGATCAGAACGGGAGCGCCATCGCCGACCATGGATGCGATGACATCCGGGGGCAACTCCTCACGTCCAAGAAAACGCAGCGCTGCGTTGACGGAGTTGGCTAGATCCTGGCGAGAATCAATCAAAGTGCCGTCAAGATCGAAAATCAGGAGCTTGATTTGGTGGGCGGGAATCGGGCGGCGAATATGCATTCCGGACGGTCGGGCGCTTCCTGGGTACCAAAGTGAAATTAAGGAACTCCCAGTATATTCGCAAGCGAGGTGCAGCATTTACAATAACTAGTTTGCAATTCTGCCTGCGCAAGCGGAGAAGTTAAATGGGTGTAACCAAGCTTGAAACCGCTGCAAAGCCTGTAGCGGCCTCCAAAGGGAAAATGTATCAGGGCCTGACACCGGAGCGGCTGATTGAGGCGTACCGCTATATGTATATGTCGCGGCGCGTGGATGACCGCGAAATTCTGCTAAAACGCCAGCAAAAGGTATTTTTTCAGATATCCGGAGCTGGTCATGAGGCGCTCAGCGTAGCTGCGGCGTTCGCTCTGAAGCCAGCGTACGACTGGTTTTATCCCTACTATCGCGATCGCGGATTGTGCCTTGCGCTGGGTGCGACGCCTTACGAAATGTTGTTGGGGTCGGTGGGTGCGGCGGATGATCCTGGTTCCGGCGGGCGTCAGATGCCGTCGCATTGGGCCTTTAAACATTTGAATGTGGTTTCGCAATCGTCTTGCACAGGGACGCAGGTGTTGCAGGCGGTTGGGTGTGCGGAAGCTGGGCGCTATTACGGGCAGTTCAAAGATTCGGCGAAGAAAGTGGAAGGGGATTATCGCGAATTTAAGGATGTAATGTTTCACGGCGACGAGGTCACCTATGTTTCGCTCGGCGATGGCACCACGAGCCAGGGTGAATTCTGGGAATCCATGAATACCGCCGCGAATCTGAAGCTGCCGCTGCTGATTTGTGTGCAGGACAACGAGTACGCGATTTCGGTTCCGATCGAAGTGCAGACGGCGGGCGGGAGTATTTCAAAGCTAGTCGCCAATTTTCCGAATTTCCATTTTGATGAGTTTGATGGGACCGACATTGTAGCCAGCTATAGCGCGATGCGCCGGGCTGTGGATTACATTCGTGCTGGGCATGGTCCTGCGTTTCTGCATGGTCACGTGACGCGTCCGTATTCGCACTCGCTTTCCGACGACGAGAAGGCCTATCGCGCCGCGCCCGAGTTGCAGGATGAAGTGGAGCGTGATCCAGTTACGAAACACCGCGCGTTTTTGATTCAGGAAGGCATTCTGGACGAAGAGGGCGTGAATGCCCTTGAGAAAGAAGTGGAAGCCGATATCAAACATGCGGCGGATCGCGCTCTAGCTGCGCCTCTGCCGAAGTTGGACTCGATTTACCAATGGGTCTATTCGCCGGATCTGGATCCGCGGTCTTCTGAGTTCGATAAGCAGCCGCAAGCGGCCCATACGGGTACCGATGAAGTTTCCAAGAAGCACGCCATCCCGAAAACCATGGCGGACCTGATCACGCACACGCTGCGCGATGAGATGAAGCACGACGAGCGCATTCTCATTTTTGGGGAAGACGTGGCGGATTGCAGTCGTGAAGAGTATCTGGAAAAGAAGCTGGTGAAAGGCAAGGGCGGAGTCTTTAAGCTGACTTCCGGCTTGCAGATGGAGTTTGGCCCCGATCGCGTGTTTAATTCGCCGCTGGCGGAAGCGAACATTGTTGGCCGAGCCATTGGCATGGCTACGCGGGGGTTGAAGCCAGTGGTTGAGATTCAGTTTTTCGACTATATCTGGCCGGCGATGATGCAGTTGAGGAATGAGCTTTCGGTGATGCGCTGGCGCTCGTCGAATGCGAACTCGTGCCCATTGGTAGTGCGTGTGGCGATTGGCGGGTACTTGACCGGCGGAGCGGTTTACCATTCGCAGTGTGGAGAGAGTATTTTTACGCACACGCCGGGGCTGCGGGTAATTTTCCCGTCGAACGCGTTGGATGCGGCTGGTTTGCTGCGTACGGCGATTCGTTGCGACGACCCTGTACTCTTCCTGGAACACAAGCGCCTGTATCGCGAAACCTTCGGGCGGGCCTCGTATCCCGGCGCGGACTTTACGATCCCGTTTGGGAAGGCTCGCATCGTGCATCCAGGAGACGATCTCACCGTCATTACGTATGGGGCTGTCGTTCCGCGCGCGTTGCAGGCTATTAACAAACTGGAACGTGACCACGGAATCCACGCCGAATTGCTCGACCTACGCTCGCTGAATCCGTATGACTGGGACAGCATTAAGGCGTCGGTCGGTAAGACTAATCGCGTGCTTGTGGCGTATGAAGATTGTCTAAGCTGGGGCTACGGGGCGGAAATTGCGGCTCGCATTGCTGATGAGCTATTCGAAAGCCTGGATGCGCCGGTGCGCCGCGTGGCTGCTGCGGATACATTTGTTGCTTATCAGCCGCTGTTGGAGGATGAAATCCTGCCGCAGCCTGAGGATATTTATAAGGCTATGCTGGCGTTGGCGGAGTACTAGAGGGTTTCGAAAGAACTCAACTCAAGCATGGGTCTTCGGCAGAGTGTAACCAGAACCGCGGTCGTGGCTCGGATTAAGCCAGTCGCTGGTCTGGTTTGAGCCGCCATACGCCCTATAGACTCTTCCAGAGCGTTGGCGACCCTGACAGCGACACGAGCGTTGAGTACAAGAAAGCGGATCGTTAAAAGCACCGCACGCGCGTTCCAAGGCAGAAAACAGCAGATTCCTCACGATAAAGCCGTTCGGGATGACAAACTTGTAGAGTTTTTCAGCAACTTTCTAGAAAGCCTCCTTCTCGAGAAGCGCCGCGAAAGTCATTTCCTTTGCGGCGCTTTTCGTTGTTTTCTTCCACGCAAAGAACATCTCTGTGTAGGATTGCGTAATGTACCGGCTTGGAGTGATGCCGAGTTCCCCTGCGGTAGCATCGATCCATCTCGAGGGGCCTTCGATTTCACCGATGTTGCCGATTGGAGTCTCGTCAACTACGACGTGGCCCTTTCCGTCGGTCCATTCAGCGCGGAATTTCTCGTAAACGAAGCTTGCGCGATAGCCTAAAGACTCGATAATCAGTGCCATCTGCGGGCCGTCGCTAACTTGCGTCTCATATTCGGTACGGGCCTTGTGACGTCCGGTGCGACCTTTGTTCTTGTGTGTCAGTACCCAAGTGTTGCCGTATTTGCGGAGGCGGAGAAGATCACCCCGTTTGCGAAGGACTTGGCCGGGCAAGTCATAGAGAGTATTCAGTTCGTGAGTGCGCGTCGTAACGCAACGAAATCCGGCGGCACGGAGCTTGCGCGGCAGGAGCTTTAAGTCTTCGATGCGGAACTTGATTTCGATTTCTTGCATATTCGATGACGTCGCTTCAGGCAAATGTCGGCAGCTTTACAAGGTCGTCGTGTGGAGCGGATTCTAGAGGGTACCCGGCTTTTCGCCAGGCTTCCAGGCCGCCGACAATATAAAACGCGTTGAATCCTCGTTCGCGAAGTAAGTGCGCCACACGGGCGCTGGTGGCTTCGCGCTGTCAAGTACAGTAGAGGTAAATGTGCTTGTCGCGAGGAAGATTCTCCGCTTCCGTATCCAGATTGTTGGGCTCGATTCGCACCGAGCCATGAATTCGCTGCGTCCCGGAATCGTAGTATCCGTGGCTGCGTACATCCGCAATCACGATGCGTTGCCGTTCTTCCTCCGACTGCGAAAGCTCGAAGAGTTCCTTGACTCCAACTCTTGGCGCCACTCTGTAGACACGCTGCTTGCGATACGCCCAGACGCGATAAAAGAGATAAGCTATTGCGCCAAGCAGCAGCACGATCGTGAATGTATGGGAAGCAACGGCCAGGCCCTTGGTGATCGTTCGCATGAAATCGCTAAACAGGAAGCCGGCGGTGCCGTACGCCAGAACGTAAAGCAGCGTTCCTACAATATCGAGACGCAGGAATTTCATCGGTGGCATCCGCATACTTCCGGCTAATGGTGGAGCCATGGTGTTGAGGCCGGGAACAAACTTTGCGAACAGCAAGGTCGCCTTGCCGCGTTTGTAAAACGATTCCGCTGAGCGCAAGATGCAGGTTTCCGGATTCATGGAAACGCGGCAAAGGAATCCGAGGAGCGCCCAGCCGGAGACACGGCCGATCCAGAACATGATCGCGTCGCCCGCAACCATGGCAACAACGGCAAACATGATCGCAGTGAGGGGACGCATGATGTGCAAAGAACTCGCAGCACCGGCGGCGAGCAGGGCCAAAGCGGCTGGCACAGGTAGACCGATCGCTTCTAGAAAAACGATCAGCGCCAGCAGGCTGTAGCCGTGACGCGCGAACAGCGTGAGAAAATCATCCATAGCAGGGAACAAACCAGTATAAACAAAGCTGAATTCTATAGATGCTCCAGGGAGGGGAAAGTGGCAAAACGTGAACATATAAACTTGCCCGTGCGGCGTCCGAACTTGCCGTTTAGCGATGCGGTTCTGGTGAATGACACGCTCTATATTTCGGGACGCATTGGAATTGATCCAGCAACGGGCTTGGCGGCCAAAGAAGTCGAACGCGAACTCGAGTTGCTGTTTACTGGGTTTGCGGACGTGCTGGCTCAGAGCGGCATGACGATGAACGACCTGGTTTGGGTGCAGGTGTTTTGTCCGGATGTTTCTTTGTGGAACAAGTTCAACGAGGAATATGTGAAGCACTTTTCGGGGGAGTTTCCAGCGCGAGCGTTTTTGGGATCAGGGCCGCTCTTGTTGAACGGGCGGTTTGAAATGATGGGGATTGCTGTGAAGAGGAGCTAGTTTTCGGGTGCGGTGCCGCAAAGACCCCCTATTTCTCGCGCGAGACCACGAAGTCAGGAGCCCAGAGCAGGGCACGCTTGATCTCCGAGTCTGGGAAGGTGCAAATGGCTTTGCGGGCCGACTCGGCATACTCGGCGGCGCGGATGTGTGCCGCGTCGATGGAGCCGTATTTGTTCAGGATTTCCAGAATCCGCTCGTGGGTTACGTCGTTGAAGGCGCGGTTTCTAAGCACGGATTCGATGCGTGCGTGCTCTTCGGGTGTGCAGCGTTCCAGCGCATGAATCACCGCCATGGTCGCTTTGCCTTCGCGCAAATCACTCGCAACGGGCTTGCCGAGGACGCTTTCGGATGCGGTCAAGTCGAGAACGTCATCGACAATCTGGAACGCCATGCCCAGATCGCGTCCATATTGCGCGACCTTTTCTTCGTCCTGCGGCGAGGCGTTGCCGAGGATTGCGCCCATCCGCATGCAGACTGAAAACAGGCAGGCTGTCTTGCGGTAGATGAGGTCGAAGTGCTCTTCCTGCGAAATGCACTTGCCGAGCTTTTCCATTTGCAGAAGCTCGCCTTCCACCATCTGCTGGGTTAGCTCGATGAGGGCGTCGAGAATGCGCAGATTGCGCTCTTGCAAGGCGATGCGGAACGACTGCATGTAAAGCCAGTCGCCGGCCAGCACACACTTCGAATTTCCCCACTGCGTATTGGCGGCAGGACGTCCGCGGCGGGTCTGGGCCTCGTCGATGATGTCGTCGTGAACCAGGGTGGCGGTGTGGATAATCTCCATTACCGCGCCCAAACGCACCGCACCACGACCCTCATAGTTAAAGAGCTTCGAGGAAAGTAAGAGCACTGCCGGGCGAATCCGTTTGCCGCCGCCACCACGCAGGTATTCGCCAATTTCCGTAATCGCAGCCACGTTGGAGACGGTGTCGCGCCCGAATTCGCGCTCAATTGCAGCGAGGTCGTCCCGCAGCAGCTCGAAAACTTCTTTCCCGTTAATGACGGTGGGTGTGCTCACTAGGCCGCGTTTCGGTGCTCCGAAATTTAGATATTTCCGGGAATTTAGTTGCTTCGGAAATTGATGAACTGTAAGTCGATGCCGAAATCCTTTTGCCGAACCGCCGCAATAATAGCTTGCAGCGTGTCACGATCCTTGCCGCTTACGCGAACCAGATCGCCCTGAATCGAGCCTTGGACCTTGTGTTTCGAGTCCTTGATGAACTTTACGATCTCTTTCGCCTTCTCGACCGGAACACCTTGTTGCAACGTGATTTTCTGTCGCACCGTTGCGTTTGCGGCTGGCTCAAGCGTGCCGTAACTCAGGCTCTTCAGGGAAATGCCACGCTTATGCAACTTCTGCTGCAATATATCGTTCACCGCTTTGAGACGGTATTCATCCGCGGATTGCATCGTGACCAGTTCCTTGCCATCGAATTCAATCGATGATTTGGAATCCTTCAAATCGAAACGCGTGGTCACTTCTTTCATCGCCTGCTGAATCGCGTTATTGACTTCCTGCAAATCTGACTTGCTTACGATGTCAAAACTGTTATCTGGCATTGCCGCGTAATCCTTAAGATTCTGTAGTTTACCCGAAGATTCACTTTTCAAGGCTATCCTGCGCTGGGCTTTTCGTGAAGCGAAAAGAAACGGCGGAAGTTTTCCGTAGTTTGTCGACCAATCTCTTCCGACGTTAAACCGCGCAGTTCGGCGATCCGCCCTGCAACTTCTGCCACGAAAGCTGGTTCGTTGCGCTTCCCACGATATGGCAGCGGAGCCAGAAAGGGCGAATCCGTCTCAATGAACATGCGGTCGAGCGGAACTTGCAGCGCCGCGTCGCGGATCGGCTGTGCCTTGGGAAATGTGACGTTGCCAGCGAAAGAAATCATGAAGCCGAGATCGAGCGAACGGCGCATCTGATCGAGCGTCCCGGTGAAACAGTGCAGAATGCCTCCAAGGCCGGTCGGTTTCCAATGCTGTTCGATCAGACGCAACGTGTCGTCCCACGCGTTCTCGCTGTTTTCCGACGGACGGCAGTGGATGATGATCGGCAGTTTAGCCTCGCGGGCTAGTTCCATCTGACGAACAAATGCTGTTTGCTGAATCTCTCGGGGCGAGTGGTCGTAAAAATAGTCGAGCCCAATCTCACCCCAAGCCAGGACTTTGGGATGCTTGGCAAGCTCCACCATTTCGTCGTAGTCGGATTCCTTCGCCAACTGTGCCTCGTGCGGATGGATGCCGATGGTTGCATAAACCCAATCATGCGGCTCGGCAATCTGGATGGCGCAATCGAGTGTGCCGGGCCCTGTCCCGCTTCCGATAAGGAGCACGGTCTCGACCTTAGCTTCGCGCGCACGGACCAATACCTCAGCGCGATCTTCGTCGAAGCGTGGGCCATCCAGATGAGCGTGGGAGTCGATGTACATGGATTCAGAGTTGATGCTTCGAGTCTGAGTTTCAAGTTTCGAGTTTCAAGTTTCAAAACCAGTTAGCCTTTGAAACTAGAAACTCGAAACTTTGCCCTCGAAACTCTACTTCAATCTCGCTCCAATCGGCACGTCTTCCAAAAAGCCCGCCAGTACTGGCTTTCCGCCTTCTAGCGACGCGGCCACAATCATGCCGTTTGATTCAAGGCCGCGTAGTTTTCTAGGCGTTAAGTTTGCAACGATTACAACTTTGCGCCCGACTAACGGCTCCGGATCGTAGGCTTCGGCGATGCCTGCCAGAATCTGACGAACCTCTGTTCCAATATCGACTTCGAGTCGCAAAAGTTTGTCTGCGCCCTTTACGCGCTCGGCAACTTTAACCAAGCCGACGCGCAATTCAATCTTGGCGAAGTCGTCGATCGTAATCTTGACATCGGCTGGCGGTGCAGGAGTTGCCGAACCTGGAACCACAGGCGCGACAGCGGCAGCGGTAATCGGTGCTTGTGCTGCGGTAGTTGGCGCAGGCTCAATGGCTGCGGGTACGCGTCTTTCTTCTTCCATCTTGTGCATCCTTTCGATCGCCGATTTATCTGCGCGCGGAAATACTGGCTCGATCTTTCCGAGCGGAGTGCCCGGGGTCAGTTGCCCCCAAGCCAATTCCCGTAAGCCAAATTTCTGGATCTCGCCTAATCCCATCTGGCTCCAGATTCGGGCGGTGGAATCTGGAATCACGGCGTGAGCTAACGCGGTCACGATGCGCAAAGCTTCCGCACTCGCATACAAAATTGTGCCCAAGCGAGCCTTGCTCTCCTCGTCGCTTTTCTCGCCGAGAGTCCAGGGGGCGCTCTCGACAATATATTTATCCACACTGCCGATCAGGGACCATGCCGATTCCAATGCGCGCGAGAATTGGAAGTCATCAAACAATCTTCCAAAGTCCGCAATCACTTGCGACGCCTGCGCTGAGAGTGCTGTTTCAGCAGCCGTTGGCGATGTGCCGGCCGGAATCACGCCTCCGAAGTAGCGCTGGATCATGGTCAGCGTGCGACTGGCGAGATTGCCTAATCCATTTGCCAGGTCGGAATTGTAGCGCTGCACGAGCGCATCGAACGAGAACGAACCATCCTGCCCGAAAACGATTTCGCGGAGTAGGAAATAGCGCAGTGCATCCGCCCCAAGCACATCGAGAATCGTTTCCGCGCGCACAATGTTGCCGCGCGACTTCGACATTTTGTTTTCTTCAAACAGCAGCCAGCCATGCGCAACAATCGATTTCGGTAGCGGCAAATCCGCTGCCATGAGAAACGCCGGCCAGTAAACGCAGTGAAAACGAACAATTTCCTTGCCGATCATCTGAACATCGGCAGGCCAGTACTTGTCGTAGAGCGACTTATTGTCTGATCCGTAGCCGAGAGCCGTGATGTAGTTGGCCAACGCATCCAGCCATACATAGATGACGTGAGCCGGATCTTCCGGAACCGGAATGCCCCACTTGAATGTCGAACGACTGATCGACAGATCGCGCAGGCCGCCGCGCACAAAGGAAGTAACTTCATTTCGCCGAGTTTCCGGGCGAATGAAGTCAGGCTGGCTGGAATAGAGATTCAGCAGCTTGTACTGAAACGCCGACAGCTTGAAAAAGTAGTTTTCTTCCTTCACCGTTTCCGTGGGGCGTCCGCATTCGGGGCAGGGAGCGCCCGGGCCGGTGACGTCGACATAAAGCTCGTCATACACGCAATACTGGCCGGAATAGCTGCCTTTGTAGATGAAGCCTTTGTCGCGCAACTGGCGGAACAGCGCTTGGACACCAAGTTTGTGGCGTTCTTCTGTGGTGCGAATGAAGTCGTCGTTGGTCAACCCCATGCGCTGCCAAAGCGCGCGGAACGCTGCAGAAACTTCGTCAGTGAGCTGCTGCGGCGCGATGCTAGCGGCCTCGGCGGCGCGCTCAATCTTCTGGCCATGCTCGTCGGTGCCAGTCAAAAAATATGTATCGATGCCTAACATTCGTTTGCGTCGCGCGATGGCGTCGCAAGTAATTGTCGTGTACGCGTGTCCAATGTGGGGACGCGCGTTCACGTAGTAGATGGGCGTTGTGATGTAAAACTTTTCCGTCATGCCTTCGTGTTCCTTGCGGGAGCTGGCTCCGAAGAGCTTGTTCCAGAATAGATGTGTACAGCTTCCTGCATCACAGTTTTTAGCGGCACGCGGTGTTTTGTGGCCAGCTGCCGGCAGTCTTCGAATTCCGGGGCGAAGTTGCTGACAGTGCCGTTGAGGCTGGCAACCTTCATCCGGACATCGCCCCATTTCGTGTGCACGACTTCAAAGCGGCGATCCAGAATACGACGTTGCTCATCGTGGCAGCGTACGCCTAGGGTTGTAGTTTCCGTAAATAGAATATGCGTAAGACGCGCGGCATCTTCCGGACGTGCCAGCACGGTGAGCAGCATGCCTGGTCGACCTTTCTTCATCTGCGCGGGAATTCCAAATGCGTCCAGCGCACCTTCCACCATCAAATGGTCGATCACATACCCAAACACCTGCGGGTTCAAGTCGTCGATATTGGCTTCAAGAACCGTGACTGTATCTTGTTGCGTCTGAATGTTGACCTCAGTGTGAGAGTCACCGATACTCAACCGAACTACATTGGCATGGGCAGGGAAGTTGCGAGTGCCGGC
>JAYVEP010000238.1:0-8480 GCA_043749225.1 Acidobacteriaceae bacterium | reverse complement strand
CTGCTCTATTTTTCGTCCACACCAAAACAACGAAATCGAGTTAAAGTGTTACCCATGTCCCCGGTCTAATCTGTTACCTATCTCCCCGTCCGAACAGGACATCCTCGCCCCAACCACCACTCTAAATTTGTCCTTCCGAAGCGCAGCGAGGAATCTGCTTTGCTCAGAAAACGCCAAAGCTCCTGACTCAACGTGAAGAGCGACGCTTCAGCGCCGCGTTGATGCTAGAGAACTTCGGACTTGAGTCCCTGAGGAGTCGCTTTTGAGAGAAATAGCCGCAGGCAAGGAGTCTTCGCCTATATGCATTCCTGGAATCGTGGTAATCACCAAACCTTAAGCCCCAGCACTGCCCCACTCCAGCCAGGAAGAAGGCTTGAATGGGCCACCGGCCGGATTCTACTGCTTGTAGTTCAGCTTCTCCACCCGACTCGACGAGATTGGGTACAACCCGGGGTAAGGATACTGCATCCCAGATCATTGCTGCGGCAATCTGAACCCTCCTCTTCAGCGCAAAACTTGATGGCAATTTTCGCATGAAATCAAAATCAAAAACCTCATCGCTAATCGCGAGTAGCGTTCTGTGTGCCGTTGCAACTCTTCTTTTTGGATGCAGCAATTCTGGCAAGACTACCAAGCAGACACAATCCGCAGTCACTGCGCCCAAGCCGGCGGCGGGTGAAGGCGTCAATAAAATTCAGCACATTGTCTTTCTAATTAAGGAAAATCGGACCTTCGATCAGTACTTCGGAACCTTCCCCGGCGCAGACGGCGCTAGGTCGGGCAAGATATCCAATGGCAAAATCGTGCCACTTGAGCACGCTCCTGACGTGGCACCCTACGATATTGGCCATTCTTGGCGAGACGCAATTATTGCCATTGACGGTGGGCGTATGTCGAAGTTCGACGAAGTGGAAAATGGTAAAGTCGACGGCTTCATGCTGCCCTACACGCAATTCGTCGAAGCGGATATTCCGAATTACTTCGCTTATGCCCGCAATTTCGTGCTAGCTGACCGTATGTTTTCATCGCTGGCCGGCCCCAGCTTTCCCAACCACCTGTTTACAGTGGCAGCCCAATCGGGCGGCATCATCGACAATCCTCATCCGAGCATCTCGGCGTGGGGATGCGATTCCGACGAAAATCAGACCGCTCCCATCGACCGCGGAGCGAATGCTATAACCACGGTTCCCCCCTGTTTTGATTTTCAAACCCTCGCCGATTCCCTGGAGACCGCTCATATTCCCTGGAAATACTATGCGCCGAGCAAGGGTCAGTATGGCTACCAGTTTTCCACGCTGGATGCCATCAAGCACATTCGCAACAGCCCTCTTTGGAATGAGCGTGTTGTTCCAGATACGCAATTTGAGGCCGACGCACGGAGCGGCCATTTGCCTGCCGTGAGTTGGTTGGTCACAGGCGATGCCAACGAGCATCCGCCCCTGAGCACTTGCAAGGGAGAAAACTGGACCGTCCGCCAGATCAACGCACTAATGCAGGGCCCGGATTGGAATTCCACGGTTGTATTCCTGACGTGGGATGACTTTGGCGGGTTCTACGACCATGTTCCACCTCCCAGCATCGGCACCTACAGCTTGGGCCCGCGCGTACCCCTGCTCATAATTTCGCCCTATTCCAGAAAGGGCTATGTAAGCCATGAACAGTATGAATTCTCCTCGTTCCTGAAATTTGCGGAAACCAGATTCAATTTGCCAGCACTCACAGATCGCGACATCCGCGCCAACGACATGCTCGACAGTTTTGATTTCAAGCAAACCCCGCTTCCGCCGGCTGTGCTGCAGGAACACAGTTGCCCACTGGCATCACATCTGGAGTGGGAGGCGGAAACGTTCTTCTCGCGTTCCAAGGCTCGTCTGGCGAAAGCTCGCCATCCCAGCAGGCGCTGATTTGCATGAGGACTTACCTTCTTGCGATACAATGAAGGGCACCAAAGGCGCATTTTTTCGGGAAAAGACTTGGGAAAAGAATGAACTGGTCAGAACAAACAGTCCTGGTGACGGGCGGTACAGGCTCTTTCGGCCGCAAATTCGTAGACATTATGCTGCGGGAGTATCGGCCCAAACGCCTGGTCATCTTCAGCCGCGACGAACTCAAACAGCACGACATGCGCTCCGAAGGCTTCGACCACCCCAGCCTCCGCTACTTCATCGGCGACGTCCGCGACCCCCAACGCCTAACCCGCGCCTTCGACGGCGTCAGCGTAGTAGTCCACGCCGCAGCCCTAAAACAAGTCCCCGCCTGTGAATATAATCCGTTTGAGGCGATACAGACTAACATCATGGGGGGTCGCAACGTGATAGATGCGGCCATTGACTGTGGTGTGAGGCGGGTGGTTGCGCTGAGCACGGACAAGGCTGTGAGTCCGGTGAATTTGTATGGGGCGACGAAGCTTTGCGCGGAGAAGATGTTTGTGCAGGCGAATGCTTACGCCGGGGCGCGGGAGACTCGATTTAGTTGCGCGCGGTATGGGAATGTGGTGGGGAGCCGGGGGAGCGTGATTCCGGTTTTCGTGGAACAGCGCAAGCGCGGGAAGATTACGATTACCGATAAGCGGATGACTCGATTCTGGATGACGCTGGAGCAGGGTGTGCGATTTGTTGTGAATAGTATTGAAGTGATGCATGGCGGGGAAATTTTTGTGCCGAAGATTCCGAGTATGAAACTAGTGGATCTGGCGGAGACGGTTGCTCCCGGGTGCGAGGTGGAGTTCATAGGGATTCGTCCAGGAGAGAAGCTGCACGAGGCGCTGGTGTCGGAAGATGAAGCGCGGAATGCGGTGGAGTTGCCGGAAATGTTTGTGATTCAGCCGGCGCATCCTTGGTGGAAGAAGGAAAACTGGGAGAATGCGAAAGCGCTGCCGGAAGGGTTTCATTACACGAGCGATACGAATACGCGTTGGCTGACGAATCGCGAGCTGGAAGAATTGATTGCGCCGGAAGATTCGGAGGCGGCTCAGCGACGCGCGGTGCAGGTTTAGTGTTTCTGGTGGTTAGGAAAAACCTTTGAACCACAGAGGGCACAGGGTAACTCGATTTCTTACCCCAAGACCTTAAACCATAGAGGACGCTGAGGGCTGCAGAGTAACCAGTTTCTTATGCCAAGAGCTTAACCACAGAGAACACTGAGGTACGCAGAGTAACTCGTTTCTTATGCCAAGAGCTTAAACCACAGAGAACACTGAGGGCACAGAGGAAGTCTGGGTTGCTTCATTCAGGTGCGCTGGGCTTGTGTGAGCGTGTTTCGTCCTCATGATGTTTCGTTTGTGAACGCCCGCGGAGCGGTTCAAGGCGAAGAGTCCGGCAACGAATGGGATTCCTCGCCGGGCTCGGAATGACAAGCGATAAAGTTCATTTATGAAACAACTTCCCAATGTTTTGATCGGTGAGGCTCTGGCTATTCATGGGGGCGAGTCTGTCCGTAAGGTGTTGCTGCCTTACGGGCGGCAATCGATTAGCGAGCGCGATATTGAGGCGGTGGCGGAAGTTTTGCGGTCGGATTGGCTGACGACGGGTCCTAAGGTGGGGGAGTTTGAGGAAGTTTTTGCCGCCGCGGTGGGGGCACGTTTTGCGGTAAGTTTTAATTCTGGAACGTCTGCTTTGCATGGAGCGGCTTTTGCCGCCGGGCTGGTTCCAGGGGATGAAGCTGTTACGACGCCGATGACGTTTTGTGCAACGTCAAATTGCGTGTTGTATCAGGGCGCGCGCCCTGTGTTCGCCGACGTCTCTTCCGACACATTGAATCTGGATCCGGAACAGGTCAGATCTCGAGTTTCTTCCCGCACGAAGGTGATTTTGCCGGTGGATTATGCGGGGCATCCGGCGGATCTGGATGGGATTCTGGAGATTGCGGAAAAGCATGGACTGATCGTGATCGAAGACGCCAGTCACGCGTTGGGTGGAGAGTATGGTGGGCGGCGGGTAGGCCAAATTTCGCATATGACTACGTTCAGCTTGCATCCTGTGAAGCACCTGACGACCGGGGAGGGCGGCATGGTCACGACTGACCGTGCGGATTTCGCGGAGACTTTGCGACGCTTTCGTAGTCACGGGATCAGCAGCGATGCGCGCGCGCGGCAGAGTGCGGGGCAGTGGCATTACGAAATGGTTTTGTTGGGAATGAACTACCGGCTGCCGGATATCAACTGTGCTCTGGGGTTGAGCCAGATGGACGGATTGCCGGAGAATCTGAGGCGGCGGCGCGCGATTGCGGCGAGTTATGCGGAGCAGCTGGCTGGGCTAGAGGGGTTGATTCTCCCGACTGTTCGGGCGGGAGTGAATCCTGCCTGGCATCTGTATCCGGTTCGGGTCGAGGCTAAGGCACTGACGGCCGGACGAGGGGAAGTGTTTCGCGCGCTGCGGGCGGAGAACATTGGCGTGAACGTGCACTATATTCCGGTGCATCTGCATCCGTATTATCGAGAACGGTTTGGGTATAAGGGTGGAGAGTATCCGGTGGCTGAGGCGGCGTATGAGGGTTTGTTGAGTTTGCCGATGTTTCATGCCATGACGGATCAGGATGTGGAGGATGTGGTGCGGGCGGTGGGGAAAGTTTTGAAGTTTTATGCGGCTGGTTTTCGTCGGACTTAGAAGGTTGTTTTGAGTGATGGTTTTTGAGTAAAGCCCAGTTTCTTCTCGGGGCTGATGCCTGCGGCAAAGAGCTTGTTGAAGGAGAATTTTCCGCGGGTAATTCGGCGCTCGTTTCGGAAGTTTAACCTGCTAAATCCCGGGGAAATAGCGGATTCCTCACGCTAAAAGTTCTCGGAATGAGGAATTTTTAGAGTTTTTCAACGATCTGCTAGGGAAGCTCTGAACAAGTCCTAAATCAATTCCCTCGACGACTAAAGTCGCAGAAATTGGCTGCGATTTTGCGGCGCTAAAGCGCCGCACTACCCGAAGCAAGACTTAATCAGAGTTTCCCTAGATGGTTTTCGGCCGGTTCCCTACTCGTCCTAATTAGTTGCAGAATTTGACTTACTAAGTGGCAAGCAAATCTGTTCTGTTGCTGAATCCCAATCTCCCAATCTACGTTCTGAAGCCTGTTAGCTATTAACTGGCTAGTTTCGCGTGCCTAGTTTTGCGCCCTGCGTTGGTTCAGTATGGGAACAGTAAAACAGGGTCGAGAATATGGGACACAGGGAGTATGTAACGCTTGGGGCAACGGGGCTGAGGGTTTCGCGCCTTGGTATTGGGACGGCTGCATTTGGGGTGAAGGAATATGGCATCCCAACGCCTGGGGAAGATGCGGTGAGTGATGCGGGCGCAATCGACGCCATTCATGCGGCAGTGGATAGCGGCATCAACTTTTTTGACACTGCGCCTGCTTACGGGCATAGCGAGAAGTTGCTGGGACAGGCCTTGTTAGGACGCTGGGACTGCGTAGTTGCAACTAAGGTTTCACTTCCAGAAGATAGTAAGACCCTTTCTTTCTTCGAACTTTCAACTAAGTTAAATGCGTCATTGGATGCAAGTCTGCGAGCGCTTCGGCGGGATGTTCTGGATATTGTACAGATCCATAACGCGACGATCCCGATGTTACGGCAAGGGGATATGGTGGGCTGCCTGGAACGCGCTCGGGAGGCTGGTAAGTTGAAGTGGATTGGGGCTTCGGTCTACGGGCCGGATACGGCTTTGGCGGCGGTGCGCACGGGCAACATTCACGTACTGCAAGTGGCGTTGAGTTTGCTGGATCAAAGAATGTGCCAGCAGGTGTTGCCTGAAGCGGGGGCTGCGGGAATTGGAGTGTTGACGCGATCGGCGCTGCTGAAGGGCGCTTTGACAAAGCGGGCACAATGGCTTCCGGAAAGCTTGGAGTCTGTAACGCGGGCGAGCGAGCATGCCGTGCAAGGGCTGGGGACGACTTGGGATGGATTGCCGGAGATGGCGTTGCGATTCTGTTTGACGGTGCCCGCGGCACACACGGTTTTGGTGGGAGTGCGCAATCGCGAAGAGCTGCAGGGCTGTTTGGCGGCGCAGGACGCGGGTCCGTTGAATCCACTGTTGCTGGAGACCGCGCAGACGCTGGGACTCGACAATGAAATGCTGTTGAATCCGAGTTACTGGTAGTTAGAAGAGAACAGTCGTGAGAATGCCAGGTTGGTTTCGTAGCAGGGCGCTTTTTACACGGCGGCACACAGGACTTGTGAGGGACTCGCAGCTTGGTGTGTCTTGTGTTTATTTCTGTAAGTTGGTTTACGTCGGGGACTGAAGCCCGTCGATTTAGGATTCGCAACGCGGCGCTGAAGCGCTCCCCTACCTTAGTTGTGCGACCATATCCTAGTAGCAACTTCCAGGAGGTTGTTGAAAAAGCATGTATTGGAGGCAGGTCAAGTTGCATTCCATATACGCAACATAGCAAACCCCGGGAAAATAGCAGATTCCTCACGATAAAGCTGTTCGGAATGACAATTTTCTAGAGTTTTTCAACAACCTGCTAGAGCTTCGACAATCTATCCGCGCTGACCCTAACTTGAGGAGATGCATGCCGCCGATCCGGATTTTTACGCCTTCTTTTGCCGATGCAGACAACACGAACGCTCAGAACCTGACGGTAAAAGAAGTTGTGGCGCGGCTGCCTCCCGAAAAATTTCACGTGACGATGATTTCGATGGGAGAGCCGGATGCGAGGATCGCGGAGCGGAAAAATACGGTTCTGCTGCCGTATTCGAAGCATGGAAATACGCCGCGGATGCTGGTTTCAGTGTTGGCGTCACCGCCGGATGTGTATTTTTTTCCGCGCTACGGGCCTCTGGACGAATGGTATTTGCGTTTGCGGCGAACCTTTCGGCTTCGCAGCGCCTTGGTTACTTACGTTGTAACGATGGTGAAGGACCGTCTGGTTAGCCCTGTAGAAGTGCTAAGCGTGAATGAGTCGGATGTGCTGGTTGGGAATTCTCGCTTTGTGACGCAAACGGTTGAGGAATATTTCAATGTTTCTTCCGTGGAAACGATCTATGACGGAATTGATACTCGCGCGTTCTATCCGTCAGTGGATTCGAATCGTGGACAACGCGAGCGTCTGAGCATCTTCTACGCGGGGTCGTTTCAGGGACGGAAGCGGGTTTCCCTGATGATTCGGCAGGCGGCGCGTTTGCCTGAGGTTGATTTTCGGCTGGCTGGAAAAGGGGAAGAGGAAGAGCCTTGCCGGAAGCTGGCAGCAGAGCTTGGCTGTCGGAATGTTGCGTTTTTGGGGCATTTGAGTCCGTCCGCATTGGGGGAGGAAATGCGTGCGGCGGATTTGTTTTTGTTCCCCAGTGTATTGGAGGGGCATCCGCAGGTGTTGGGGCAGGCGGCGGCTTGTGGACTGCCAGCGGTGGCGATGAATCTTTATCGTCCCGACTATGTGGTGGATGGGGAGACGGGATTTCTGGCGGGATCGGAAACGGATATCGAAGAAAAGCTGGATTTGCTGGTGACGAATCGGGAGTTACGAGCGCGGATGTCGGCGGCGGCGGTGAAACATGCGGAGCGGTTCTCGTGGGACCGGATCGCGGGGCAGTGGGCTGAAGTGCTGGAAGCGGCGGTGAAGAGGAGGCGCGGCTAGGCTTGCAGCGCCTGGAGCCAGGTTTGGGCGATGGTAGACCAATCGAAAATTTCTCGGGCGCGGGTTAGGGACGCGGCTGCCATCTGGGTGCGGAGGGTCGGGTTGTCGAGGAGGCGGGAGAGGGCATTGGCGAAGTTTTCTATGTGTTCTGGATTGACAACAATCCCTGCGTCGCCGAGGACTTCGGGAATGCCTCCGCGATTGGAGCCTACGACTGGGGTGGCGCAGGCCATGGCCTCGGCATTCACCAGTCCGAAGGGTTCCTGGAACAGGGACGGGCAGGCGAAGATGCTGGCTCTTTGGAAGTAGCTGGGGAGTTCGTTGTCGTGGTGAATGTAGCCGGGGAAAGAGATGTTTGCGTTCCGGGATTGTTGGAGGGATTGCGCGAGTTCGCGGACCTGGCGCACATAGGAAGTTTCCTGGTGAACGCCGAATCCGGTGGCGCCTCCGATGATGAGTTTGGCGTCGGGGTGACGGGGAAGTAAGTGTTCGAAGGCGCGTACTAATTCTAGAACACCTTTTTCATGTTCGAAGCGTCCGACGAAGAAGATTGTTTTGGGCTCGCGGAGGGCTTCTTGTGGATGGAAGAGGTGGGTGTCGACTCCGTTAAAGATGACTTTTGTTTTGGCGGCGATGGAAGGGGATCGCGGCGTGAAGGTGTCGCGCAGGAACGAGGTGCAGACGGCTACTCCGTCGAGTTGGGGAGCCAGGGCATCCAGCATGGGAGTGGTCCAATGGCCGAGATGGTTGTTCTGTAAATGCAACCAGATTTTGCCTGGGTAGCCGAGGCTTCGGAGCTCGCTGACCCATTGGGGGCGGTTGTGGATGTGGACTATGTCGAGTTGGCGTAGGGGCTGGATCAAAGCACGAAGCCAGAGAGGTTCTTCGTAACGACGGGCGCCGGGAATTTGCGAAATGAGATT
>JAYVEP010000237.1:0-8539 GCA_043749225.1 Acidobacteriaceae bacterium | reverse complement strand
AATGTATTCAGGAAGAACCCAATGACTCTTTCAAGATCGGGATGCGTGCGGTTGGCGATTGCGGTGCCGACGACGATATCGTCCTGCCCGCTGTGCCGTGACAGCAGTGCCTGGAAGCCTGCGAGCAACGTCATGAACAACGTTGCTCCGTGCTTGCGGCCCAACTGGGTGAGTTGGTCGGTAAGGGCAAGGGGCAACGTCAGGTACGCGACTTCTCCGTGAGAGTTTTCTGTTGCCTGGCGCGGCCGATCCGTAGGCAGCTCAAGCACCGGAGGAATATCTTTCAGTTTCTCTTTCCAGTAGCCAAGTTGCTTTTCCAGAACAGGTCCGTGTAGACACTCACGCTGCCACTCCGAGTAGTCGGCATACTGCAGAGGCAATGGGGGAAGGTCGGCAGCTTTGCCTTCAATCGTAGCCTCGTATAGATTCGCAAGTTCCTGAGACAGAACGCCCATGGACCAGCGATCGCTTATGATGTGGTGGACGTTCAGCAGTAAGTAGGAATCCTCGTCGCTCACACGCACCAGTACGGAGCGCATGAGGGGAGCTTGCGTCAGGTCGAAGGGCCGGTTGGCATCCTCGCCAATCTCGCGCATGGCTTCGGCGTCGCGCTCGTGCTCCGGAAGGTTGGAGACGTCAAGTCGGCGGAATGGAACCCGCACCGCATCATGAATGAGTTGGACTGGCTGATCAGCGACTGTGCTAAACACGGTTCGCAAACCTTCGTGGCGAGCCGCAATGATATTCAAACTAGTCTCAATGGCATCGGCATTCACGGCGCCAGTGATCTTGAGCGTCCACGGAATGTTGTAAGCCGGGTTGCCAGGATCGAGTTGATCGAGGAACCAAATCCGTTGCTGCGCGGACGATGCGGGCAAAGATTTTTCGCGGGAAACCCGCCGGATGGGCGGAACGTCCGAGCCATGTTTTGCAGCCTGAATTCGCGCTGCCAGAATTTCCAACTTCGGCGATTCGAACATCGCTTTCAGGGGAAGCTCGACTTCAAAAGCCTGGCGCAAACGCGAGATGACTTGCGCTGCCAGCAAAGAATGTCCACCCAGCGTAAAGAAGTCACTCGTTACGCTGACTTGATCTAGATGAAGCACTTCGCTCCAGATTGCTGCCACCTTTTCTTCGATGGGGTTGCGCGGAGCGACGTAGTTCTCGCCGGCATCCTTCTTGTATTCCGGCGGGGGCAGAGCCTTGCGGTCAATCTTTCCATTCGGCGTGAGCGGAAATGTTTCAAGTACAACGAAGGCTGACGGCACCATGAAGTCCGGCAAGCTCTGCTGTAGGTAGAGCGTCAGGCTGTCTGGGTTCGGATCGGAGCCTTCCTGCGGAACCAGATATGCGACCAACCTCTTGAGTCCAGGCTGGTCTTCACGCGCCATTACCAGGCATTGGCGTACGCTTGCGTCTTTCGCAAGCACGGCTTCAATTTCTCCAAGCTCAATGCGGAAGCCGCGCAGCTTAACCTGATGGTCGATGCGGCCGAGGTAGTCAATGTTGCCGTCCGGAAGCCAGCGGCACAGGTCGCCGGTGCGGTACATCCTTGCGTCGCGCGCGACCGAAAACGGATTCGGCACAAAACGCTCTGCTGTGAGGTCAGGTCGGCCGTAGTATCCACGTGCCAAACCGTCACCCGCCAAGTGCAATTCACCCGGTACTCCGATGGGCACCGGGTTCTTCTGCTTGTCCAGGATATACGCCTGCGTGTTCGTGAGCGGTTTGCCAATCGTGACCTCAGCTCCACGCTCTACCAGTGTGTAAGTGGAATAGGTCGTGTCCTCCGTTGGGCCATAGAGGTTATAGATTTTTTCAGCGCGAGTGGATGAGTAAATTTGTTCTACCAACGCGGACGGGAGCGCCTCCCCTGCCAGGTTCACAACCTTCACGGAATTCGGCACGCCGCCGCTACGCACGAGCTCCGCGATGGCGGATGGGACTGTATTAATCAATGTGACTTCGTCCTTGGCGGACAAAGTCGGCAAGTGCAGCGCATCTTGTGCGATGATTACCTTTCCGCCAACACTCAACGGAACAAACATTTCGAAGACCGAAAGATCAAAACACATTGAGGTAGAAAATAGCGTGCCTGCCAGTTCCTGCGGAGTAAATACCGTTTGAGCCCATTGCACAAACGTTGCTGCACTTCGATGTTCGAGTGCCACACCCTTGGGCCGGCCTGTCGATCCGGATGTGAATAGCACATAGGCTAGGTTGTCAGGCTGAGCTTGTTCCGGCAGGTCATCCGTCGATTCCCCTGCAATTAGGGGCCAGTCGGAATCCAGTGAAATAAACTGGGCGTTACAAGTTGGCAAATCGGCAATCAGCGATTGCTGCGTGAGTACAAGAGAAGCTCCGGAATCCTCGAGAATGTAGCCCAAGCGGTCCTTCGGGTAGGCTGGATCAAGGGGGACGTAGGTGCCACCAGCTTTAAGGATTCCCAAAATGCCAACCAACAAATCCAGCGAACGCTCAACGCAGATCCCAACCGGAGTCTCTGGATAGACGTCGCGCTTTTTCAGGTAGTGTGCCACCTGGTTCGCGCGTTGGTTTAGTTCGCGGTAGCTGGTGCGCTTGTCGCCGCAAATCAACGCCGTAGCATCAGGCATCCTTTGTGCGCTCTGCTCGAACATGTTGTGGATGCAGAGGCTCGGAAAAACAGCGGCAGTTTCGTTGAACTCGACCAATACCTTACGCCGTTCGCCTTCTCCGAGCATCGGCAATTGCGAAATGCGGTGGTCGGGATTCGCGACGCAAGATTCCAGCAGTGTCCTAAAGTGTGCAATTCCTCGGTTAATGGTCGCTTCGTCGAACAAATCGGTGGCGTACTCCACATATAGCTGGAAGCCCTGAGGTACTTCGTTCACAAACCAGGACATATCGAACATCGAAGTATTGGTGTGCACCGGAAGCCGTTCCAAGGCGAGGCCGGTTAGTTCCATCGCCCGCATCGGCGCGTTCTGCAGGGCAAACATGATCTGGAAGATCGGGCTGTGGCTTTGGCTGCGCTCAGGCTGTAGCTCCTCAACTAGTCTTTCAAAGGGGACATCTTGATGTGCGTAAGCACGCAGGCAAACCTCTTTTGTTCGAGTCACTAACTCGCGGAAAGTTGGGTCGCCCGAGAGATTTCCACGTAACGCAAGCGTGTTGACAAAGAATCCGATCAGCGGCTCAATCTCGGCGAAGCTTCGATTGGCGATCGGAGAACCCACAACAATGTCTTCCTGTCCGGAGTAGCGCAACAGTAGCGTTTGGAACGCCGCCAGCAGCGTCATAAATAGGGTGACGCCCTCGTTTTGGCTCAACGCCGTTAGCGTCTCAATAAGTTCGTGCGAGAGAATTACCGATCTTGTCGCTCCGCGAACGGAGAGTACTGGCGGGCGCGGGTGGTCCGTCGGCAACTCCAGAATGGCGGGTACCGACGCTAGCTGTTCTTTCCAATAGTCGAGCTGCTTTTGTAGAACTTCACCTTGCAGCCATTCGCGCTGCCACACCGCAAAATCGCAATACTGTATCGCCAGCTCCGGCAACGTCGAAGGCACGCCGTGGATGAACGCTTCGTAGTGTGCTGCCAATTCTTCGGCCAGCACGCCCATCGACCAACGGTCGCTTACGATATGGTGCATCGTGAAAAACAGTAGAGAGTGGTCGGGGCCTAGCAGCACAAGCTGTGCCCTGAGCAACGGCCCAGAGGAAAGATCAAAAGGGTGCTGCGCTTCTTGCTCTGCGAGGTTACGTGCTTGCGCCTCGCGTTGTGGTTCAGAAAGGTACGTTAGGTCGGTGACAGGAAGCGGAGTTTCCAGTTGGCTCGCGATAACCTGTACCGGTTCGCTGCCATCTAAAGCAAAACTAGTTCGCAAGGTGGCGTGGCGTTCGACGATCTTGTTGATGGCGCGGTGCAGCGCTGGAACGTCCAGCTTTCCGCGCAGGCGCAACACGCGAGGCATGTTGTAGGACGGGCTGCCCGGATCGAGTTGATCCAAGAACCACAGTCTTTGCTGCGCAAAACTAAGGGGAAGTCGATCGCGTTTTCCGGATCGCTTGATTTGCGGCGCTATTAGCTCGCCGCCCGCCCGTTGTGCCGCTTCGACGCGCTGCGCAAATGCGGCGACGGTCGGTGCTTCAAACATGGCGCGCAGCGGAAGCTCGACCCCGAGCGTTCGGCGCACTCGTGCCACAATTTGCGTTGCAAGAACGGAATGTCCGCCGAGCTCAAAAAAATTGTCGTGAACGCCAACTCGATCTAGTTTCAAGATCTGGGCCCACGCTCCAGCGATCATCTCTTCTACAGGAGTTCGCGGAGCGATGAACTGCTTCGTGCGAGGGCTTAATCGCCCCGCTTCCATCGCTCGGGAAATACTGGCTACATCAAAAAGCCCTGAAGCAATGCGGCTTACGACCTGGTTCTGGTTCGTGATCGGCGAAGTGTTGGCGAGTCCAGCAGCCTGGTCGAAAACCCAGACACTGTTCAGAAATCGCGGAATCTCTTCTGGATCGCCCGGAAGAGTCAGAGACAGGACTTCTGGGCATTCGGTTCGGATTTCAGAGCATTCTTGTTCGGAGCTGCTCACAAAAACAAAACTGCCCAGACTAAATTGAAGCTCGTCCGCGAGTTCGCGCAACCCGGCTGGTATTGATTTCACCCCCAAGCGCTGCGCCAGGATGTGCTCGGCGCGGAGCGCCATGTCCGGATTCTGCGCGAACACAGCGTTGACATCGGCTTCGGCACTCTTGCTGCAGAGGCAAAGCAGTTTTCCAGTCTCGCTCTGGTGGAGAAGAAACTCCTGCAAGGCCCGTCGTGGCGCGTCCATCGAAATCGCATTCGGGGTCAGACCAGCACAGGTGCCCTGCCAAAGCGTGTTGTCGCAATCCAAGACGACAACTTGTTTCGGAGCACTTTGGAGAGAAAACATCCGACGCGCCAGCGTAGTCCCCAGCGCCGTGAAGAATGCCGGCGTATACGGAATGTGCCCTAACTTATCCGAGTATTCATCTTCATAGTCTCCCACCGGATAGAGGGTGGGCACCTCATCCGACGGAATAACGTGAATGCCAGGTAGCCCCTTCACTTCGGAGAGGAGGGTTTGCTCGGTTCGCGACAAAAACTCAGCCCAGTTCGCGTTTGCTGTTAGCTTTCGTTCCGATGGGCAGACGCAAAGCAGCAAAAGACAGTGTGCGCTTCGCGTGGCTGCTTGCAGAGCACCGATGAACTCATGCACGCTGGTCTCGATCTTACGCTGGGCAGCGAGGGCGCTCTGATCTTCGTCGGAGCCTCGCCAGTCGCTTAGCCGCACCAAAACAATGTTTGTCCCGTCCGAATTGCGCGCCAGCATGCTAGCCGGGTCCAGCAACTGCTGGAAGACCTGGTTGTATGGCGCGAACCGGATCTTCGCGCGTATTCCCAGCTCTTTCATCCAGAACGCGAGTGTCGCTTCCACCGGCTCTGCAGTAAATGTCGCCGTAACCGCAACTGTCCGCACCTGTTCTCTCTTGGAAGCGGCAGCCGATTGCTCCATCAATTCCGGAAGAAGCGGAATATCCTGAATGCAAGTCTGCGCGGACGTGACAAATCGTTCAAGAATCAGAACATACATCTGCAGCAAGTTCTCAATGGTCCCAGGATCAAACAGGTCTTCGTTGTATTCACAATCGACCGTTAGCTGGCCATTCGCCTCTTCCGCAACGAAGCGCAGATCGAGAAATGCAACTCCGTAATCCAACTGAAGTAACCGGGCTTCCAGCTGGCTGGAGCGAAAGACCATTTCCGGATAGTTCTGCACCAGCAGCGCCACGTTATACAAGGGGTTAGCGTTCAACGACCGCTGCGGTTTGACGGCTTCAACTATCTTTTCAAACGGACAAGTTTCATGCGCAAGGCTTTCGAAAACGCCTTGCTTGGTTCTTCGCAGAAATTCGACAAGAGGCTCTTCCGGCGTCACCCGTGAGCGCAGCGGAAGGAAGTTCATGAAGCAGCCAATCAAGTTTTCAATTTCTGCCTGGTCGCGGTTCGCGCTCACCGTGCCAACAATCTGATCCTGCTGTCCGCTCCATCGCGCCAACAAAATGTTGAGGCCCGCCAGCAGCACGGGAAACAGCGTAGTCGCTTCCGCCTGGCAGAAGGTCTTGAGCTGACCGGTAAGCTCCGCGCTCATAGCCTTTGAGCGATGGCTGCCCTGATAATTCATCGTCTTCGGGCGAGCGCGATCAGTAGGAAGTGCAATAGAGGAAGGTGCGCCTTCCAGCTGTTTGCGCCAAAATTCCAGTTCTTTCTCAAGTACTGGCCCCTGCATCCATTCTTGCTGCCAGACGGCATAGTCCGCATACTGTACGGCGAGTTCCGGAAGTGACGCAGAGCCTCCTCGCATCTGCGCGCCGTAGGATTCCCCGAGCTCTCGAAAGAAAATGCCGCCCGTCCAACCATCGCTGATGATGTGGTGCATGGTCAGCGCAAGCACGTGTTCATCATCTGCAAAACGGAACAGATGCGCCCGCAGCAAGGGTCCATTCACCAGATCAAATGGAGTGCGGCTATACTGCAGCACGTGTTTCTCGGTAGCGGCGTGGCGCTGGTCCGCAGGGGTAGAAGTTAAGTCCGTAGATGCCAGCTTAAGCTTGCTTTCGGCTGCAATCGCTTGCCGCGCTTGCCCACTTTCATCCGCCGGAAAGGTTGTGCGCAAAATCTCATGCCGCTGGATAATCGCGTTCAGCGCCGCTTCCAAAGCAGGAACATCGAGTGTCCCCCGCAGTAGCAGCGCGCGCGGGACGTTGTAGAGATAGCTTTCCGGATCAAGCTGTTGGATCAGCCACATCCGCTGTTGCGCGAAGGACAAAAGCGCGCTGTCGCGGTTCGTTCGGGGCCGGATCGGAGGGGCGATCGTGGGCGCCGGACGTTTCCGCATGCGCTCCAGCAAAGCCTGTTTGGCCGGGCTTAGGTTTGCGGCCTTGGTCCGATCATCCGACATCGTCACTCTCTCTTTTCAACTCGGACCGCTGCCAGCAGCCCGTTCAACTCGTAGGCCTAAAGTCTGAAGAAGCGGACTTCCGTCCTGCGCTCAATGTTGGGGGATAAACAGAATTATAGACGACATTTCCAGCGTGCTTCCGGTGGCGAGGTTACCTCCGGTAGCGGCAGCCGGTCGTCTCAGCCTACCTATCAACAATTACCGAAGTACTGTTGGCGCGCCCGCGAAGTTATGCCTTGCTACGAAGCTCTTTCTTGGTCTCCGCAACTTTCTCAACGACTGCTCGCGCCATGGTTTGCGGCGGCTTCTCGGAGTTGAAAATCAGCCCTCCAAGCACGATGCCGTAAGGAACCTTCGCAGATTCGTAGGGCGCCATAATGCTGGCCAGATTCGACATGCTCCCTCCACCAGTCAGCATCGGCAGCGTCTTCGCAATCGGCAATTCGTCCGTCAGGACTTTCACGATTTCCAGCTCTTCTGCCTTCGACGCGCGGTAGTAGTGCGTCTCCCCAATCGGACTGATAAACGCGTCGCACCCAAACAGGCGATGCAGTTGGCCATAAATTCTATGGCTGAAGCTGGTGGCGTAGATGCCATGCATCGACAGGTGGCCCAGCATCGGAACCTTCGTGTGCTTCCGAAGTTCGTGCAGAGCCGGGAACCCGACAATAGTGGGATTCATCAGCACCATGCCAAGTTTTTCCTGCTGCAAAACTTTGTGGAACGCACTCATGTCGTCGAGGTTCACGGCGGGAATGTAGCAGCGGTTATTCGATGCCAGCGCAAGACGAGCCTGCAGCGATAGATTGGCGAAGTCACCCTGCATTTCATCGTCTTTCGCTGCGTGAAATCCACCTGCCACGGGCTGGCGCATCCGCTGTTCCAAATCCACGGCAGAGCCTTCCAGGTCGAGAGAGGGCTTGATGATCGCGACCAGCAAAGGCGGTTCCGCAGCGCCGAATCGCTCCAAAACGGACGTCGCTCCGAAGGCAGGTCCTTGAAACCAGCTATAAACTTCCGCAGGCAGCGTCAGATCCTCGAAGAGCGCTTTGCCAAAGGCGCGCATAAATGGGATCTCTCCAAACAGCATGGCCATGAACTGGCTCACGCTGCGATCAAAAATGTTCAGTGGGAAGCGAAGTAGCACTCTGAACGAAGAGTCCGAAATCTTATCGACATCAATCTTCGAAGACGGCAAGTCTTTCAGCCGCTGAAGATCGTCAATGAATTTGTGCAACGCCTTTTCGTCGGCGTTCTCGGCCACAACAGTGAGTTCAATATTGTTCGCCATAAGGTTAGCCTTGCGATCCCAGCACCCATTTCAGCGTTTCCATGTCCTCGCTGTTGGCCAGGCGCTTCTCGTAATAATCGCGCAACATGCGATGCAGAATCTTCTTCGTCGGGCCCTTGGGCAGCTCGGGCATGTCTCCAAGTCGATTGGTAATAACAATCCGTTTCGGTTGCTTAAAGCGTGCGAGGGACTTCGCGCAGTAAGCCAGTAAATCAGGTTCCGAGCTGGCGGAATTGTCTTTCAAGCGGGCGAAGGCACAAATTTCCTGACCCAAAATCGG